>CAMLIU010000117.1 GCA_946479995.1 uncultured Gemmatimonadota bacterium
GGGCCGCGATGGCGGCGAAGTTGATCGCAACCACGGCGCTCACCGCGGGGTTGTCACCCGTGATGCTGACCATCACGACGTTCGCGCCCGCGGAGGCGACGGAGAGGTAGATCAACTGGTGGCCGTCGGCGCCGGGATCGATGTACGGCGGCCCTTCGCGATCGGATGCGCGGCGCCCGCGCTCGGGAGAACGGGGGAGCGGCTTGATGACGCCGAGCACGCGCATCCCGGTGGCACGCTCGATCTCGTAGGCATTGGCGACCCGTGGTCGCCGCACTTCGTCCAGGAGCGCGGCACCGAATCCCAGCATGGCGCCGAACACGAGTGCGGCGGCAAGCATGGCTGGCGGGGAGGCGCCCACATTGGCCAGCTCGCGCGCGCGCGCCTCGCGGGCATCGAGCGCGCGCAGCTCGGCGCGCTCCTGGGCGAGCCGTGCTGCCACTCCGGCGGCCACGGTGCGCGCCGTGTCCGCCGCCTTGAGGCGGGCCATCGTATCGGGAAGTGGTGCAGTCGCAATGGCCACGACGGCAGGCGGCGGTGGCGCCAGCGAGTCGATGGCGCGCTGCGTGGCCGCCCGGCGTGCGTCGGCGAGCACCTCGATGCTGTGGCCGAGCTCATTGGCGCGCGCCGTGAGGGCGACGAACACCGGATCCACGCCGCCCACGGCGTTGTAGCTGTCCCGCTCGCGCTCGATCTCCACCAGTGAGTCGAGCAGCTGCTTCACGCGCACGTCGGCCTGCATCGGGGGCGCTTCGGCCAGCGCGCGGTAGGACGCGAGCAGCGGCGCGTTCGCGGCGCGGGCGAGGAGCCGGGTGAGCAGCGCGACGTTCGCCGCCAGGGAGTCGCGACGGCTCTGGGCATCGAGGCTCAGTGCGCCGCCCCCGGCGGTGGTGTCGGCAGCCGCCGCAGCGGCGGCAGCGGAGATCATCCGGGCAATCTGCGTGCGCGCAGCGACGACAGCGGAGTCGGCGCTCGCCACCTGGCGCTGTGCGAGGCGGAGGGCGACGACCGTGGGCTCGGTGTCAGGCCGTGAGCTCGCCGTCGGACGCAGCGCGCTCGCCGCGCGGCGCGCCTGCTGGGGCACCACGACGATGGCGATCAGCGCGGCAGCGAAGATGACGATGCTGACCGTGCCGATGAAGATCGGCCGGCGCAGCGCGTTGCGCGCACGTGACGCCATCCACGCGGCCCGGGAGGGAAGCGGGGGCGTGGGACGTCTGCGAACGGGGCGGCGACGGCGAGGCATGCGCGGAGGGTATCGGGCGGGCGGCAGTGGTGGAACCTCGCTGACTAGCGCACGCGGCGGGCCACCGCGGCGCGATGCACGACGGGGTGGGTGCCACCGGCACCCACCCCGTCGAGTCCTGCGATCGATCGGATCCGCTTACTGGACCGTGATCGAGCCCTTCATCCCCATCGCCGCGTGCGGCGTGCAGTCGTACTCGTACTTGCCAGCGGGGATCTTGGCGAAGGAGACCGTGTAGGCCTCGTTCGGGTTCATGAGCAGCGGGCTGGAATCCTCGGCCATGTGCTGGCCGGGCATGTTCGCATTGAGCTGGGCCTTCGTGGTCGGGTCCGTCAGGTTGAGGAACGCGACGTTGTGCGGGCCGCCGGACACCATGATCCACTTCACGGCATCGCCCTGCTTGATGGTGATGTCGGCGGGCTCGAAGCGATAGCCCTTCGCATCACCGATCATCTTGACCTCGTGCGTGGTGCCGGTGGCCGGAGCCGCCGCCACCGCGCCAGCAGCGCTCGCCGCCGCGCCGGTGTCCGTCGTCGTCGCCGCGCTCGGGGTCGTGGTCGCCGCCGCCGTGGTGTCAGCAACGGGCTGCTTCTCGCCGCCGCACGCACCGAGCACCGCTGCGCTTGCGAGCACTGCAATACCGTAGAACCGCATTTCTGAAGGCCTCCGAAATCCTGGATCGTGAAAGTGCTGGCCGACGGGGCCCCGTCGGTATTGTGAATTTATTCACAAGGCCAGCGCCACGCAATTCAACGCAGCGTCGCCAGGCACGGCCTGCTGCACAGTGCGCGCCGTGACGTTGACGAATCCCGAAGTCACTCGCTAGCTTGCGTTCATGCCATCCTTCCACGCGCATCATCGCCATCATCATCACGGCCCGACGGGTCGGGGCGACGCGCGCGTGCACCTATAGGAAGACAGACTCTCCCGTCTCCCGGCACACCGCCGATCGGCTCCTGGCCCGTCCATCCGGACGGGCCTTTTTCGTTGCCGGCGGCACCTGAGTCCACGCCGGCGTTCGCTCCTTCGAGGCCGCAACGGCCATCCACATGCTTCGTATCGCCTTACCCAACAAGGGCCGCCTCGCCGACGACGCCCGCGAGCTGTTCAACGACGCCGGCCTCGAGGTACGCGCCGCCGGCCCTCGCGCCCTCACCGCTTCACTCGGCGGCGAGTTCCAGGCCCTCTTCGTCCGCGCACGCGACATCCCGGAGTTCGTCGCCGATGGCGCCGCCGACGCGGGCGTGACCGGGTTCGACCTCGTGCGCGAATCGGGTCGCACGCTCGACGAGCTCGCCGACCTCCAGTTCGGCCGCTGCCGGCTGGCCGTCGCCGCCACGGAGGAGTCGGGCTTCGCCACCCTCGACGACATCGTGCCGGGCACGCGCGTGGCCACCGTGTTTCCCCGTCTCGCGCGCGAGTTCTTCGTGCAGCGCGGTCAGTCGGTGGAAGTGGTGCCGGTGTCCGGCGCCGCCGAGATCGCGCCGCACATCGGCATCGCCGACGTCATCGTGGATCTCGTCTCCACCGGCTCCACGCTGCGCGTGAACGGGCTGCGCGAGGTCGCCACGGTGCTCGAGTCCTCCACCCGCCTCATCGCCGCCCGCGATGATCGTCGCGATGCCGGGCGCGTGCGCGCCCTCGACGAGCTCGTCGCTGCGCTCACCAGCGTGATCGCGGCGCGTGGGCGCCGCTACGTCATGGCCAACGTCCCTCGCGCCCGCCTGGACGCGGTGCGGCAGGTCGTGCCCGGCCTCAACGGCCCGACGGTCATCGACATCCTGAACGGTGGTGAGCACGTCGCCGTCCACGCCGTCGTCTCCGCTGCGACCATCTATCGCACCGTGGCCGACCTCAAGGCCCTCGGCGCCGAGGGCATTCTGGTGACGCGCATCGAGCGGTTGATGGCATGAGCGATTCGACTCCCTCATCGACCCTCGTCCGCTGGCGCGGCCGGTGCAGCGATCTCTCCGCCGCCGATCGCCGCGCAATCTTCGACCGCTCATTGAGCGCCGACGACGCGATTCGCCAGCGCACGGCCGACATCGTGCGCCGCGTGCGTGCCGAGGGCGACGACGCGCTCCGCGCGATGGCCCTCGACTTCGACGGCGTTTCCCTCGAGGCGCTCGAGGTGCCGGCTGCCTCCTGGCAGCGTGCACTCGATGCCCTCGATCCGGCGCTCCGCTGCAGCATGGAACGATCCGCGGCCAACGTTGCGCGCGTGCACGAGTCCTTTGCGCCGGTCGCGCAGGAGACAGAGAGCGAGCCCGGCATCGTGGTCGGTCGTCGGCCGGATCCGCTCGCGCGTGTCGGTGTCTATGCGCCCGGCGGCCGGGCCGCGTACCCGAGCAGCGTGCTGATGGGAGCCGTTCCGGCACGCGTGGCCGGGGTGGGGGAGATCATCCTCTGTTCTCCGCCCGATCGCGCCACGGGCCGCCCCGCCGACGTGGTGCTCGCCGCGGCCGCCCTCGCGAAGGTGGATCGCGTCTTCGCGCTCGGCGGCGCCGGCGCCATCGCCGCCATGGCGTTCGGGACAGCGAGCGTACCGCGCGTGGATCGCATCGTCGGGCCCGGGAACGCGTACGTCGCCGAGGCCAAGCTGCAGGTGGCGCATGCCGTGGCCATCGACTCGCCGGCTGGACCGAGCGAGTTGCTCGTGCTCGGCGATGCGTCGGCCAATGCGGCGCTGATTGCGCGAGAGATGCTCGCCCAGGCCGAGCACGATCCCCTCGCTGCCGTCGTTGCCGTCGTCACCGACGAGCGGCTGGCCGCGGAAGTCGTCGCCGAGCTCGCACGACAGCTGCCGGCACAGCCTCGCGCCGGGATCGCCGGCGCAGCGCTGGCGGGCCAGGGTGCGGTGCTCGTCGCGAAGCATCTCGACGAGGCGATCGCCGTGGCCAACGCCTACGCGGCCGAGCACCTGTTGCTGCTCCTCGCCGAGCCCGAGCCGACGTTGGCGCGCCTGCGTGGTGCCGGTACGGTGTTCGTCGGTGCGAGCAGCTCCGTCGCCTTCGGCGACTACATGACCGGCGCCAACCACGTGCTTCCGACGGGCGGTCTGGCGCGCTCGTACTCCGGCCTCTCCACTCTCGACTTCGTGCGCTGGACCACCTATCAGCGTGTCTCGCCGTCGGCGGCCGCTCGCCTTGCCGGCGACGTCGGCGCCTTCGCCGATGCGGAAGGGCTGCCCGGCCATGCCGCTGCGGCACGCGCCTGGAGCAAGGGAGGCAGCGATGCCTGAGCCGCGTCCGGAGCTGGCCTCGCTCGCACGCGCCGAAGTGCGCGCCCTCCCCCTGTACAGCCCCGCCACCGTCGATGGCGCGCTGGACCTGAGCGACAGCGTGAACGCGTGGGGTGCACCTCCGGCGGCGTTGCGCGCCATCGCCGCGCCCACCGGCGCGCTGGTGTCACGCTATCCATCACCACGCTCGGAATCACTCGCGCCGCTCCTGCTGCAGTACCTCGGGCTCGATGCGGCGGACGGCGTGCGCGTCGTGACCGGCTGCGGCTCCGACGACGTGCTCGACGCCGCCATGCGCGCCTTCGGGTCGCCGGGCGATCGCATCGCCTTCTCGTCGCCGACGTTTTCCATGGTGCCGCTGTTCGCGCGGCTGAACGGGCTGGAACCGGTGTCGGTTCCTTTCGGCCGCGACTTCGACCTCGATGCCGATCGGCTCGTGGCTACCGGCGCCAAGATCATCTACCTCTGCGCGCCGAACAACCCGACCGGTACCGGTGTCTCTCGCACCGCCGTGGAGCACATCGCCAGCCGGGCGAAGGGAATCGTGCTGCTCGATGAAGCGTATGCGGAGTTCGCGCCGGAAAGCTTCGCCGATCTCGTCACCCGGTACGAGCGGCTGCTCATCGTGCGCACCTTCAGCAAGGCGTTCGGGCTCGCCGGGCTGCGCGTGGGCTACGCTGCCGGCGCCGACGTCGCCGTGGGCATGGTGGAGCGGGCACGCGGACCGTACAAGGTGAGCGTCATCACCGAAGGTGCCGCGCGCGCTGCGCTCGCCGAGTCCGACGACGCGCTCGGATGGGTGCGGCGCCACGCACGCCTCGCCGTCGAGATTCGCGGACGTGTGGCCACCGCTCTCGGCACTCTCGGTCTCGAGCCGCTGCCGTCGTCGGCGAACTTCCTCTGCATCCCGACGCCGGATGCGCCGCGCATCGCTGACCGGCTGCGCGAGCGCCAGGTGCTGGTGCGGTGCTTCACCGGCCTGCCGCGCGAGCCGCAGGCGCTCGCGACGGCTCACGGCGCCGCATTGCGGGTGGCCGTGGGGCCGTGGGAGATGATGGAGCGATTCCTCGATACGCTCGCGGAGGTGTGCGCATGCGCGTGACCGTGTTCGATTACGGCGCCGGCAACCTGCACTCGCTCGCCAAGGCGCTCGACCTGCCTGGCGTGGAGCTCGTGATCGAGCCCGATCCGGTGCGCGCCGTGGATGCCGACCTGCTCGTGCTCCCAGGGGTGGGGGCATTTGGTGCCGCTGCCGAGCGCCTCGCGCCGGGGCGGGATGCCATGCGCGCGGCGATCGACCGTGGT
>CAMLIU010000118.1 GCA_946479995.1 uncultured Gemmatimonadota bacterium
GCGGTGCTCGTGCCCACCTTCAACGACCGCAACGATCGCGTCGCGCTCAACACCATCGCGTCGCTGATGCCGGATCGGCAGGTGATCGGCGTCCACGCGGTGGACCTCGTCTGGGGCTTCGGGACCCTGCACTGCCTGACGCAGCAGCAGCCGGTCTGACTGAGGGGTCTGACCCACTGGAGGTCCATCCCTTGCACCGCTCCCTGCCATGAAGATCACCCTGCTCTCCGACGACGCCATCCGCCTCGAGCCAACGGCGGGGCCGCTCACCGTCGAGGCACCTTCTGCCGACGTCCAGTACTCGCCCTTCCAGATGCTGGCAAGCGGCCTGGCGAGCTGCACCTTCTCGGTGCTCTACTCCTGGGCCAGCCACGCCGACCTCTCGGTCGACGACCTCGCCATCGAGGTGCACTGGAGCTTCGCCGACGAGCCGCATCGCATGGCGGACATCCACCTGGTGCTCGACTGGCCGTCGCTGCCGGCGAACCGCACCGCCGCTGCCCGGCGCGCATCGGAGCTGTGCACGATCCACGCGACGCTCACCCACCCGCCCGCGATCACCGTGACGGCGGGAGGTGCGACGCCGGCGCACGATCACGGCCACGCCGGAGCATCGGCGTGACCGTCCCCGTCGTCCGCTTCACCATCGCGGGCCAGGAAGCGCCGAGCCACGGGCTCGGGCGCGCGTACACGGTGGTGTACGACGGCGACTGCAAGGTGTGCACGCGCCTCGCCGGCGTGCTGCGCAAGTGGGATGGTGGACGCATGCTGGAAGTGGTGCCGTCGCAGCAGCCGGGAGTCACGGCACGCTTTCCATGGATCCCCATGCACGCGTACGCGGAGGCGCTCCAGCTCGTCGCCGCCGACGGCACCACCTGGCAGGGAGCGTCGGCGATTGAGCAGCTGCTCACCGTGCTGCCGCGCGGACGCCTCATCGCCTGGGTCTTCAGGATCCCCTTCGTCCGTACGATCGCCGACCGCTTCTACCGCTGGTTCGCGCGCAACCGCTATCGGCTGGGCTGCGGGGCGCACTGCCAGTCGCGCCCACTCGACGTGATCTGGGAAGAGGCGGAGAAGGCTCGCTAGCCGCTACGCCGGCCTGGCGATCCGCTCGGCGTTCTCCGCCCGCTTCCGCCGCAGGGCGAGGTCGTCCACCCACTTCTCGACCCGCTTCGCCTCCTCGTCGTCAAGAGAACGGCTCTCCTCCTGGACGCCATTCGGCGCGCGGCCCCCGCTCAGCCTGATCACGTTCTCCACGACCTCGGTCCACGTCTGCCCCTGCAGGCGGTCGCCCAGCGTGCGCATGGCGATGAGGTCGAGGACGTTGGCCGCGCGATCGAACACCTCTACCTGGAAGCGCACACCGCCGGAGACCGGCGCGGTGCTGAAGTGCACCGCGCCCGCGAGCGGATGGCCCTCCAGCGTGAGCAGCGTCGTGCCGCGGTTCCCGAGCTCGGCGACCCTCACCTGCACGTGCCCGCGCATCGGCAGCGCGAGGGTGATGCTCTCGCCATCCTCGATGATGTCGGACGTCGAGGGTTCCGGCGCCGCCTCGACGAACACGGGGAGCGCTTCGTTGAAGTGGGTGCGGAAGAGCTGGAACAGCGAATCGGCATCGTACGTCGAACCGGTGATGTCCGCCCAGTAGCGCTTCCGCTTCAGCGTGCCGATCCCCTCCGAGGGCAGCTGCTCCGGCTGGAGGTCGGCCAGCTTCTGCAGCCCGACGTCGAGCGGCGTCGGCTCGATGCGAAGCACCTCCACCAGGGCGTTGCTCCCTCCGGGTGCGATGGCGTTCCCCTCGTGCAGCATGGTGACCTGCTGCTCGTTGAACGACATGTCCCACCCCACGAGCGACACCGCCTTCGAGCCGAGCGTGGCGAGGAAGTCGGGCACGGATACCGGCGTCACGGAGCGGCCCGTGATCCGCGACAGCCGCTCGATGAGGTCGTTCTGCGACGTGCGCTCGCCGCCCGCCAGGTCGAGCTCGCGCTTCGCGAGGTCCGGCCGTTCCACGACCGTCGCGAGCGCGTTCGCCACGTCCTCCCACCAGATGGGCTGGATCGGCTGGTCGCCATCACCGATGCGGGGGACGACGGGGCTCGGGCTCCGCACCATGCGCAGGAGCAGCGAGATCTGCTCGTCGCCGGGGCCGTACACATTTCCAGGCCGGCAGATGGTCCATGCACCGTGGAAGTGCCGGACCAGCGCTTCGGCGTCGCGCTTCGACTTGTGATAGTCCGACTCGCCGCTCGGCGCGCCGAGTGACGAGACGAAGATGAAGCGCCCCACCTTCGCGCGCTCCGCCTCGGCGAGGATGTTCGCGGTGCCCTGGACGTTCACCGCCGCGAACGTCGCGTCGTCGCTCTCGTCCACGATGCCCACCATGTGGAGGACGACGTCGCAACCGTCGGCGGCCCCGCGGAGGGACGACACCTTGGCCACGTCGCCGGGCCACGGCGTCACACCGGACGGCCACTGACGCGCATCATGCCCGGCGTGTCGCGAGATGAGCACGACCGAGTGGCCGCGCCTGACCAGTTCCGTGACAGTTCCGGCGCCAACGACTCCCGTTCCCCCCGTGACGAGCACCTTCATTCGACCACCTCCGTGGGGAGGCTCAAGGCAGGACGGGTGCCAGCCGATACTGGAGTGACGCGGGGCACGCCCTCTCGTCATTCCAGCGAACGGCGACGCCGCCGGCTCTTGACGTCCCCAGACCCGACTTCCGTTGCCGAAGCGACTTCTGCTGCTGCTCCTGCTCGCCGCCTGTACGCGCGGCGGCTCCTCGACCGTGACCTTCGGTGCGGCGGGGCCGTGGAAGCAGGGCTATGGCGCCATGACCAGGCGCGGCATCGAGCTCGCGCTCGAGGAGATCAATGCGCGCCCCGAGCGTCGGGCGCACCCGCTGCGCATCGTCTTCCAGGACGATGACGGCGATGGCCAAAAGGCGAGCAAGATCGCCCAGCAGTTCGTCGATTCGGCCGACATCTCCGCCGTCATCGGCCACGTGAACTCCGGCGCGATGGTCGCCGCGGCCCAGGTCTATGACGGCCACCTCCCTGCGGTCGCGACCTCGGCCACGTCGCCTGCCCTAACCGGCATCTCGCCCTGGGCGTTCCGCGTGATCAGCAGCGACTCCGCGAACGGCATCGACATCGCGCGCTTCGCCAACCGGCTTGGCCTCAAGCGCGCCGCCATCCTCTACGAGAACAACACCTACGGCCGCGGCCTGAGCGACTCCTTCCGTCGTGGCTTCGGCGGTGAGGTCATCAGCAATGATCCCATCGGCGAGAGCGGCGAGCAGTCGTTCGAGCCCTTCGTGTCGTACTACAGGCAGCGCAAGCCCGACGTCATCTTCGTCGCCGGCACCGACGCCTCGGGGCTCGCCTTCCTGAAGGAAGTGCGTCGCCAGCAGCTCGCCGTGGACCTGATCGGCGGGGACGGCTGGAGCGGATTGAGCGTGGACACCCTCCGCTCGCAGGGCGTGTTCGCCGGGGTGCCCTTCACGGCGCAGGACCCGCGGCCGGAAGCACAGAAGTTCGTCCAGGCGTTCGAGGCGCGCTTTCACATGTCGCCCGACAACAACGCTGCCCTCGCGTACGATGCGACGCAGCTCCTCTATCAGGCGTCGCAGGCGGTGGGCCCCGATCGCCGGAAGATCCGCGACTACCTCGCCGGGCTCACCCCGGAGACCGCCTTCCACGGGGTGACCGGTGCGATCTCCTTTCTGCCCACCGGCGATCCGGTCGGCAAGAGCGTGGTGATGACGCGCATCGACCACGGCCGGCTGCGCGTGGCGGGGATGAGCGAATGACCGGACCCACCGCCACCTTCGCCACGATGGCGCGCGGCAAGCGCGGCACCATCCGCACGCGGCTCGTCCGCGGCTTCGGCGCGCTCGTGCTGCTGCTCATCGTCGCCGGCGTGCTCGCGCGCCGCACCATGACGCAGATGGCCGACGCGATCGGCACCACCCTCGAGGGAGTGCAGACCGAGGCCCAGCAGAGCGCGCAGCTCTCGGCTGACGTCTCGCAGACGCTGGAGGCCGCGAGCCGCTACGTGGAGACGCGCGACTCCAGCGCGCTCGACGCGTTCCGCCGCTACGGCGCCCAGGCGCACCTGGTGCAGCGCGAGATGAACGCGCGCCTGAGCCAGACGCCGGACAATGCCGCCATTCGCCGGGAGGAGGAAGCCGGCGTCATCGCCGCCATCGACACGCGCTTCTCGGCCATCGAGAACGAGTACGCGCTCGCGCACCGCCTCACCGACCTCGGGCGCACGGCCGACGCGCGCCAGGAAGCGCTGAAGGCGCGCGCGATCGTCAGCCAGCTGCTGAGCGACATCGAGCGGCTGGGCCGCCTCAAGGCCGCGAAGGTGGCCGCCGTGCGCCAGCGGCTCGCCAGCGACGCGAGCCGCCGCTCGGCGGCCTTCGTCACGCTGATCGGCTTCGCCGCCATCATCGGGCTGCTCGTGGTGTTCTACACGGTGCGGTCCATCAGCCACCCCCTCGCACTGCTGGTGCGCCACGCGCGCTCGCTGAGCGAGGGCGACCTCACCGTGCGCACCACGTCACGACTGCCCGGTGAGTTCCAGATCCTCGCCAACGCCATGAACCAGACCGGCGACTCGCTGTCGCGCGTCGTCGCCGTGGCCGCGGAGACGGCGGAGAGCGTCGCGAGCTCCGCGCACGAGCTGGCGTCGGTGTCGGAGCAGATCTCCCTCTCGGCCGGCCAGATGGCGAGCGCGATGACCGAGGTGTCACACGGCGCCGAGCACCAGGTGACGCAGCTCAGGACGGTGGACGAGGCCCTGCAGGCGATCCGCGAGGCCGCCGACAGCGTGATGGAGCGCTCGGCCGAAGTGAACACGCTGGCGCGTGACATCGAGTCCGCGGCGGGCCAGAAGCGCATCGAGATCGAGCGCGCGCTGGGCATCCTGAAGGACGTGAAGCGCACCGTGGAGAGCGCCACCCGCGAGGTGGTCGGACTCAACACGACGGCAGCGGACATCAACAAGTTCGTGCAGACGGTGAGCACCATCGCCGAGCAGACGAACCTGCTTGCGCTCAACGCGGCCATCGAGGCGGCACGCGCCGGCCATGCCGGCCGCGGCTTCGCCGTGGTTGCCGACGAGGTACGCAAGCTCGCCGAGCAGTCGCAGCGGGCGGCGGACGAGATCGTGCAGATGACCGGCGTGGTGACCACACGCGTCACGAGCAGCTCGAAGGCGATGGAGGCGAGCGCCTCCCGCGTCGCGGAGATCGAGACTGTATCGCGCGAGATCGACAGCGCCCTCGCGGCGATCAGCGAGGCAGCGGAGCGCGCGCGCGTGGCCGCTGGCGGCGTGACCAGCGCGGCCAGCCTCAACGCCGATGCCGCCGCCAGCGCGGCGAGCGGCCTGCAGTCCATTGCCCGCACGGCCGAAGGGCACGCGTCGGCGGCACAGCAGGTGAACGCCTCCACCCAGGAGCAGAGCGCCGCCTGCGAGGAGATGACCTCCGCCTCCAATCATCTCCTCGAGGGATCCACGCAGCTCAGGGAACTGGTGGGCGGGCTGAGGACGGCGTAGGGCCGTCAACCGTGAACGGTGAACCGTTCACCGTTCACGGTCAACGCGAGGTCCTACTGCCGGCACGCCCCCTTCGGGTCCGGCTTCGGCTTGTCCACCACCGGGCGGTGATCCAGGTCGGCCACACGGTCGGCGAGATCGAACACGAGCTTGCCGATGCGCGCCATGTGCGGGTAGTCGATGTACTGCGGCTCGTCGGTCACCTGGTG
>CAMLIU010000119.1 GCA_946479995.1 uncultured Gemmatimonadota bacterium
CCAGCCCAGGCGGGGTACCCGACACGGAGCCGTACGAAAAGAGGAGCCCTGCCGACGTCGTCCCGCGAGGTGACAGCTTAGCTTTCGCGGCATCATGCCCCTCGACTCCCAGACTCGCTCCCTGATCGTCCTCGCCGCCCGGATCGCCGGCGGCGACGAGGCGAGCGTGCGTGAGGCGTTCGCGAAGGCGATCGCCTCGAATGTGCCCGACCAGTGGATCGAGGAGCTCGTGCTGCAGAGCTACCTCTTCAGCGGCTTCCCGCGCGCGCTGAATGCGGCGCGTGAGTGGCGGCGTCAGTCGCCGCGTTCGGCGCCGAGTGCGCAGGCGGAGCTCGATGCGCCCGCCGCCGAGCATGCGGACGACACCGACCAGGTGAACGAGTGGCGCATCCGTGGCGAGGCCACCTGCGCGGCGGTGTACGACGGCATGTACGAGAAGCTGCGCTTCAACGTCCGGGATCTTCACCCGCTGCTCGACGAGTGGATGATCGTCGAGGGGTACGGCAAGGTGCTCGGCCGCCCCGGCCTCGACCTGCCGCGTCGCGAGCTGTGCATCGTCGCGGCGTGTGCGGCCACGGGGCAGGACCGGCAGCTCCACTCGCACCTGCGCGGCGCCCTCAACGTGGGCGTGCCGTCGGACGACCTGCGCGAGGCGCTCGACGTGCTCGCTCCTCTCGTCGGCGACTCCCGCGCCAGTTCGGCGCGGCTCCTCCTCGCCCGGGTGGTCGGCAAGTAGCTTGCAACGAGCGGGACCGATGCGGCGTGCAATCGTTCGGTGCCGCGTCCGATCCTTCGCTTCCTATCTTCGACTCCGTTCACGGGATGTTCACGAGATGTTCATAGACCGCGTCATCGTTCGCGTCAGCGCCGGCGACGGCGGGTCCGGCATCTCGTCCTTCCGGCGGGAGAAGTTCACTCCCCTGGGCGGCCCCGATGGCGGAGATGGCGGCAAGGGAGGAGACGTGATCATTCGCGCCGACAGCAACCTGTCCACGCTGCTCGACTACACCTACCGCGACTCGTGGTCTGCCGAGTCGGGGAAGCATGGCAGCGGCTCGAACAAGACGGGCGCGTCGGGGGCGGACGTCGTCCTTCCCGTGCCGCCGGGGACCATCGTGCGCGACGCCGACAGCAACGAGATCATCGGCGAGGTCCTGGAGAGCGGCGACGAGTTCGTCGTCGCCCAGGGCGGACGAGGGGGGAAGGGAAATTCCTGGTTTGCCACGTCGGTGCATCGCAGCCCGCGCGAGTGGCAGCCGGGCGAGGATGGCGAGAAGCGCACATTGGAGCTCGAGCTCAAGCTCATCGCCGACGTCGGCCTCGTGGGTCAGCCGAATGCGGGAAAGTCCACGCTGCTCTCGGTGATCAGCGCCGCCCGTCCGAAGATCGCCGACTATCCGTTCACCACCCTCGCGCCGAACCTTGGCGTGGTGCAGCTGAGCGATCACCGCACCTTCGTCGTCGCCGACATCCCGGGAATCATCGAGGGCGCGCACGAGGGAAAGGGGCTGGGCATCCAGTTCCTGCGGCACATCGAGCGCACTCGGCTGCTCGCCTTCCTGATCCCCATCGATGCCGAGGACTGGCAGGTGGAGTACGACCAGCTCCGCAACGAGGTGGAGCAGTACTCGCCGGAGCTGGCCGCGAAGCCGCACTGCGTGGTGTTCAGCAAGATGGACCTGCTTGGCGACGATGAGCCGCCTCCGATCGAGGCGCCGGACGCCTTTGGCGTCTTTGCCATCAGCGCGGCGGGAAGGACGGGACTGGACGAGATGCTCCTCGCATGGTGGCGCCGCCTGCTGGACATGAAGAAGGCCGTCGCCACGCCGGTCCGTGACGTCCACCTGCCGTAGGCTCCTCCGGCGGGGCGAGGAGGGATATCCGGAGCGGCTGCTCGACGCGCCGCGTCCGCCGAAGGCGCTGTGGGCGGAGGGAGACCTGTCGCTGCTCGACCGACGCTGCGTGGCCATCGTGGGAACGCGTCGCGCGACTGCATACGCTGAGCGAGTGGCGCACGAGCTCGGACGGGTGCTGGCGCTCGCCGGTGCCACCGTGGTGAGCGGACTGGCGCGCGGCGTGGATGCCTGCGCGCACCGCGGCGCCCTCGAGGTGGGTGGCGCGACGGCCGCGGTGCTCGGCACGGGGCTCAGCGTAGTCTTCCCGCGCGCGCATGCGCAGCTGCAGCGGACGATCGCGGAACGTGGCCTCCTGCTCTCCGAGCTCGAGCCCGGCGACCCCGCCCATGGGGGCTCCTTTCCCGAGCGGAACAGGATCATCGCCGCGTTGAGCGTCGCGACCATCGTCGTTGAGGGGAGCGCGCGGAGCGGGGCGCTCATCACCGCGAGGCACGCGCTCGAGATGGGCCGGAGCGTGGGCGCGGTGCCGGGACCCATCGACGTGCCGCAGTCGGCCGGCAGCAACCAGCTTCTCGTGGAAGGCGCGGTGGTGATCGCCTCCATGGCCGATGCCTTGGCGCTCGCCGGGCTCGTCGCCCCGCTGCGACCGTCGGAACTCCCCGCGGAGGGCGCCGAGCGTCGGCTGTGGGATGCGCTGGCGAGGGGACCCGCCGACCTGGACACGCTGTGCACGCGGGCCGAGCTCCCGGCGCACGAGGGGCTCGCTGCCGTGAGCGCGCTCGAGATCCGCGGGATGATCGAGTGCACGCTCTCGGGAGAGATCAGGCGGATGTGACATGTGCGATATTTGACGTGTGCCTCCCGTCCGCCACGTCTACGTCCACGTCCCCTTCTGCGCGCGCCGCTGCTCGTACTGCGACTTCTCCATCGCCGTGCGTCGTGAGGTGCCCGTCGAGGACTATCTGACGTCGCTGGAGACCGAGCTCCTCCTCCGGTTCGGCGACGTGGAGCCGACCGAGGTGGACACGATCTACTTCGGCGGCGGGACTCCCTCGCGCCTCGGTGGCGAGGGGCTCGCGCGCGCCCTCGAGCTCGTGCGGCGACGGTTCATCCCCGCGCCGGGCGCGGAGATCACCGCCGAGGCGAATCCGGACGACATGTCGCCTGAGGCGCTGCATGCATGGCGCGGGGCGGGGATCAACCGCCTGTCGATCGGCTCGCAGAGCTTCGACGATCGGGTGCTCGCGTGGATGCACCGCAACCACGACGCATCCGCCATCGAGCGGGCGGTCCTCGCGGCGCGCGATGCCGGCTTCGCGAACCTCTCGCTCGACCTGATCTTCGCGCTCCCCGAAGCGCTCCAGCGCGACTTCGAGCGCGACGTGGAGCGTGTGCTCGGCCTCGAGCCCGACCACGTGTCGCTCTACGGCCTCACCGTCGAGCCGGCCACGCCACTCGGCCGCTGGGTGGCCCAGGGAAAGGAGCACGAGCAACCCGAGGAAGGCTATGAGCGCGAGTATCTCGCCGCGCATCGCCTCCTCACCGGCGCCGGCTTCGAGCACTACGAGGTCTCCAACTACGGGAGGCCGGGGCGACGGGCCGTGCACAACTCGGCGTACTGGGCGGCCGTCCCGTACGTCGGACTCGGCCCTTCCGCGCACGAGTTCGACGGCGCCGAGCGGCGCTGGAACGCTCGTGCGTACGCTGATTGGCGCCGCCTCCTGGCGCAGGGCTCCGACCCGCAGGAAGGCAGCGAGATACTCACGGCCGAGAACCGCATCGCCGAGGAGGTGTATCTCGGATTGCGCTCCGACCATGGGCTCGCCATCGCGCCCGGGGAGCGGCGTTTCGTGCAGCCATGGATCGACGCCGGATGGGTCACGCTCGACCAGGGCGGCGTCCTCCGCTGCACCGCCCACGGCTGGCTCCGGCTCGACTCCCTCGCCGCCGCCTTGACCCATCATCGAAGTCGTTAGTACATTTGCACTTATGGCCACCGCAGACGAGCTCACGCCGCGCGAGCGCCGCGTCCTGGAGGCGGTGATCCAGACCTACGTCCAGACCGCTGAGCCGGCTGGCTCGCGCGTCCTGGCCCGCCGCTTCGGGTTGGGGGTATCGCCGGCGACCATCCGGAACACGATGAGCGACCTCGAGGAGAAGGGGTTTCTCACCCATCCGCACACCTCGGCTGGCCGCGTACCGACCGACAAGGCGTACCGCCTGTACGTGGACTCGCTGCTGAGCGCCCCGGTGAGCGCGCTCGTGGTCGCCGAGCGCGACCGGCTCCGCGACGACATCGCCCGCAGCACCTCCACCATCGAGACGCTCCTGCGCCGCGCGGCCCAGAGCCTCGGTGTGCTGACGCAGGAGCTTGGCGTGGCGCTCGGTCCCCGGCTCGACGCGAGCGTGCTCCGCCGACTGGAGCTGCTGCGCGTCGGCAGCGAGCGCCTGCTGCTCGTGCTGACGCTCGACGGAGGGGTCGTGCGCACCGTGTTCGTGGAAGTGCGCGGCTCGCTCGCCGATTCGGCGGTGACGGAGGTGACGCGGGTGCTCAACGAACGGCTGGCCGGCCACTCGCTGCGCGAGCTGCGCGCGTCGGTCGCCGAGCGGCTGCGCGACAGCGCGACCCACTCGGACGCGGCCGAGCTGCTCAACGTGTTCGTGCAGGAAGGAGAGCAGCTGCTCGACGCTGCCCTCCCCGTGTCCGAGGCCAACGGCAGCGTGATCGTGGGGCAGGCAAGCGTGCTCGCCACGCAGCCGGAGTTCGGCGCGGCGGAAAGCATGCGTCGCCTGCTCACCCTCACCGAGGAGCCGTCCCGCCTCGCCGATGCGCTCCGTCGCAAGCATCGTGGCGACGAGAGGCCGGGGGTGTCCATCACCATCGGGGCCGAGCATGGCGATCCGCAGCTCGACCAGTTCACCGTGGTGACCGCCGAGTATCGTTCGGGTGCCCTCACGGGCGTCATCGGCGTCATCGGCCCGACGCGCATGCCGTACGACAAGGTGATCTCGCTGGTGCAGCACACCTCCCGATTGCTCAGCGACCTGCTCTGACGTCTTTCCCCCCAAATGGCTGATTACTACGCGACGCTCGAGTGCGAGCGCACCGCTTCCGACGACGAGATCAAGAAGTCGTACCGCCGCCTGGCGATGGCGTACCATCCCGATCGCAACGGCGGCTCGAAGGAGGCCGAGGAGAAGTTCAAGGCCATCACCGAGGCGTACGACGTGCTGCGCGATCCGCAGAAGCGGGCGGCGTACGATCGCTACGGTGAGGCCGGTCTTCGTGGAGGCGGTGCCGGATTCCACCACGTGGACCTCTCCGAGGCGCTCAGCATCTTCATGCGCGACTTCGGCGGCTTCTCCGGGCTGGGCGACCTGTTCGGCCAGCAGGGAGGCGCGAACCCGCGCACCGGCGCCGACGTCCGCATCAGCATGCCGCTCACCCTGGCGGAAGTCGCGACCGGGGTGGAGAAGGAGGTCCGCCTCCGCGTGCTCGAGCCCTGCGACCGCTGCGACGGGAGCGGCGCCGAGCCGGGCTCGAAGGCGCATGCCTGCGCCACCTGCAACGGCCAGGGCGAAGTCCGCCGCGCGCAGCGCTCCTTCTTCGGCCAGTTCGTGACCGTCGCCCCCTGTCCCACCTGCAAGGGCGAGGGGCAGATCATCGAGTCGCCGTGCAGGAAGTGCCGTGGCGAAGGGCGCGTGCGCGGCGACAAGACGCTCAAGGTGCAGGTGCCGGCGGGCGTGGCCACCGGGCAGTACATGACGCTGCGCGGCGTGGGCAACGCGGGCACGCGCAACGGCGGCCGCGGCGACGTGCACGTGGTGTTCGAGGTGGCCGACGATCCGCGCTTCGAGCGCGACGGCGAGGATCTCTACACCGAGGTGCTCG
>CAMLIU010000120.1 GCA_946479995.1 uncultured Gemmatimonadota bacterium
GGCCGGTAGGCGGGAGCAGCGTGATCGAGGCGAACGTCGAGCTGCGCGTGCCGGTTCGGAAGCAGCTCGGTGCGGTGGCCTTCCTTGACGGCGCGTACGTGGGTGTGGCTGGCATCGAGTCGCCGGCACACGGCAAGGGCGCCATCACTCCTGGATTGGGGCTGCGTTATCGGTCGCCGCTCGGCGTGCTGCGGCTGGATTTCGGGCTGCGCCCCGTGGGCCACGAAATGCTGCCCGTCGTCGCCGCGGTGCCGGATGGCGCCGGCGGCACGCGCATCGTGCGGCTGTCGCAGGAGAAGTCGTATTCGCCCGTGGATCCGTCGCCCGGCTTCCTGCGCAACGTCGGTCGGCGACTGGTGGTCCATTTCGCCATGGGCCAGGCGTTTTGACGGCCGTGCGTTCCCCGCGTCACGATCCACCTCGCGCGCCCTCACCCGCGCGTGCTCGGCACGCCGCGCGCAACGTGCTCCTTGGCGTCGGCGCGGTGGTGCTGCTGCTCGTGATCCTGGTCGTGGTGCTCGCCACGACGCCCTGGGGAAACGAGCGCGTGCGCCGCATCATCGTGGCGCAGGGGAACGACCGCCTCAGCGGCACGCTCGACATCCAGCGCCTGCGTGGCAACCTGTTCACCGGCGCCACGCTCACCGGCGTGTCGGTGGTGGACAGTGCAAGACAGCCCGTGTTCTCGGCTCGGCGCGTGACGGTCGATTACGCGCTGCTCCCCCTGCTTCGCCGCCGCGTGGTGATCGAGAAGCTCGTGCTCGACACGCCGGCCATCGTGTTCGACAAACGCCCGGGCCAGCGCTGGAACTTCCAGGCGCTGCTGAAGCCGAGTGGCACGGCGAAGGATACGTCGCGTCGCGGCGTGCCGCCGCAGCTCGGCGAGGTGGTCATCCACGACGGCCGCTTCACCTGGCGCCGTCCGTGGCGCCCCGACAGCAACCTGCCCGCCGACCGTCGTGACGCCGCCATCGCCGCCGCGCTCGGCGCCGATGCGCGGAGCCGCACCGTACGCGTGCCAGGTGGCTTCCAGCGCGTGCTGTTCTATCACGACATCGACGCGGTGCTGCCGGAGATCCGTCTCGCGCACGACGGGCAGCCCACGTCCGTGCGCATCGGGTCGCTGTCCATGATCGCCGAGCCCTATCGGCCGCCGGCGATAGACGTCCGGTCGCTCACCGGGATGATCTACGCGTCGAAGGATTCGCTCTGGTGGCACGACGCCAGGATGGCGCTGCCCTCGTCGCGCGTGGCAGGGAACGGACGCATCGGTTTCAACCGGAGCGGGATCACGATGCAGCTCAGTGCTGCACCGCTCGCCTTCGCCGACTTCGGCTGGCTCAACCCGAAGCTGCCGACCGAGGGAGGGGGCGAGCTCCGCTTCGCCCTCCGCACGCACGGCGACTCGGCGGAGTACGCGGTACAGAATGCCGACATCCATTATCGCGACGCTGCCCTGACCGGCGACGCTCGTGTGCTGCGCGTTCACCCGCTTCTCGGTGAGGCGACAGTGGTGGTGCGCGGCGCGGACGTCACCGTCTCCAATCTCGGCACCGACATCATTCGCCAGCTGGCGCCAACCGCGAAGGTGCCGCGCGGAGGCACCATCGATGGCCACCTCGCGCTCGATGGGCCGCTCGATGACCTCACGGTGAACACCGACATCCGGTACGCGGACGCACGCACCGGCACGAACCATGTCACGGCGCGCG
This sequence comes from uncultured Gemmatimonadota bacterium, assembly GCA_946479995.1. The sequence goes on from CAMLIU010000120.1 coordinate 1,713, forward strand.
GCGGTCTTGGCCTGGTGCACGGCGTGAGCGCGCGCACGCTCCGGATCCGGCTCCAGCCGCTGCACCTGGCGCTCCTCGAGGAGCTGGGCGTGCACGCGCCGGTGCACGGCACCGTGACCGGCATCGCCGTCGTGAATGGCGGCACCCGGGCTGGCTGGGAGGTCAGCGGCGACCTCACGCACGTGGATCGCGGCGCCACGTCGCGCATCGCCGGCGCCGGTCGCTATCGCGCGGCGACCGGCCAGCTTGCGGCCGACGTGGTGCTCCGTCCGCTGGCGCTGGCACTGGTGAATGCGCTGGCGCCTGGCGCAGAGCTGCGTGGCGCGGTGACCGGCCACGTCCACGCCGAGGGGACCACGAAGGCGCTCCGGCTGTCTGGTGAGCTCAGCTCCACGTCCAACGGTGGTTCGGTCTCCGGCAGCGGAGTCGTCGCGCTGAATGGCAGGCGTACGAGCTACGACGTCCACACAACGCTGGACGCGTTCAACGCCAATGCCTTCTCGGCCCGGGCGCCGAGCACGAGCCTGACGGGAACGGTCGCGGCGCGAGGTCGCGGCACGTCGCCGGCGACGATGGACGCCGCCTTCCGCGTGGATCTCGAGCGCTCGCGATACGACACCGTCGCGGTGGATCGCCTGCTCGCCCGCGGCACCGTGTCGAGTGGGCTGCTGCGCGCCGACACGCTGTTCGCCGGACTGAACGGCGCGCGGGCGAGCGCGGCTGGCACGCTGGGTCTCGTGGCTGGCCGCGACGGGACGCTGCGGTTCGCGGTCCACGTGGACTCACTTGGCGCGCTGCGCCCATGGCTCGGGAGCAAGGATACCTCCCGGGTTGCGGCGGCACCGGCACGGCAGGAAGCGATCATCGCGGCCGCCCGTGCCGATTCCGTGCGCCGCGCCGAGTCGACGCGCATCATGCGGCTCGCGCTCGGTCTGCCGTCGGGAGTGGTGATGAAGGTGGACACGCTCGTCGGTATTCCGCGCGACTCGCTCGCCGGCTCGCTCTCGGCGGGCGGCACGCTGCGCGGGAACGTGAAGCACCTGGGCGTGGACGCCGATGTCACCGGGCGCGACCTCGTGGCGCGCGGCAACACGGTGGCGCGGCTCGATGCGCACCTGTCGTCGGCCGACGCGCGGCGACACGATGTGCCGTTGGCATTTCGCGTGAGCGCCGATTCCGTGCAGGCTGCGGGACGGTGGTTCGACGCCGTTCGTGCCACCGGAGAGCGTCGCGGAACTCGCATCGCGGCAGCCGCGCGGGTGAAGCAGGATTCGCTCGTCTCGTATGCCGCGCTGGGCGCGTACGATCGGCCGACGGGCGAGGTGCAGGTCGTGCAGCTCGATTCACTGTCCGCACGCTTCGACACGCTCACCTGGCGCCTCGCGCACCCCGGTGGTGTCGTGCTGGATCACGGTGCCGTGCGCATCGACTCCATCGACCTGCGCAGCTCGGTGGGTGGACGGCTCTGGGCAAACGGCATGGCGGCGAAGGAAGGTCCGGTGAAGCTGGCTGGCGGTGCAGAGCACGTGGCGCTGTCCACGGTGCTTCGCGCGCTCCAGCAGTCGACGCACGTGGATGGCTGGCTCGGCGCAGCGACGACGATCGAGGGGACGCGGTCCAAGCCGGTGATCGACGGAACCGTCCAGCTGCGCGATCTCTCCTGGCAGGGCAGTCGTTCGGCGAGTGCGGACGCATCGATCCGGTACGTGGATCATCGCCTGATGACGTCGGGCGCGGTGCGCGACGACAGCCTCGCTCGCGAGGTGCTGACATTCCGCGCCACGCTGCCGGTGGACCTCGCGCTCGAATCGGTGTCGGGTTCGCGGCGCCTCCCCGGGATGGTGAGCGCGGAGGTGAAGCTGGACAGCTTCGACCTCGCCACGCTGCCCTACAGGTTCCAGGCGTTCAGCGACCTTCGTGGCCGGACGGCGGGGGAGGTCCGGGTGGATGGTCCCTGGCGCGCGCTGGAGTATCGCGGCAACCTGGCCCTCCGTGACGGCGGCCTCAGGGTCAGGCTCACCGGCACGACCGTCTCCAACGCGGTCGCCGACCTGCGCCTCACCGGCGACACGCTGCGTCTGGACTCCCTCGTCGCCTCCGCGCGCGGGACGGTACGTGCGAGCGGCACGGTGGATCTCGGCCACGAGCCACATCCGTTCGTGCGCATGAGCGCCACCCTGCGCAACGTGCGCGTGCTGGACAACACCCGTGGTCTCGTTGACGCCGACGGCGAAGTCGCGGCGGTGGGACCGCTCGATGCGGTTCACCTGACCGGCCGCGCCGAGATGCTGCACGGGTTCCTGGCACTGAAGCAGTTCCGGAAGGACCTGCTGCGGGTGAAGGCGCCGGGCGCACTGAGCACCTTCGCCGTGTGGGATACGGTCACCCCGCCGGAGGTGGTGGCCCGGTCGGCGGAACTGCGGGCGCAGCCGCGGAGTTTCGGCCTGATCGCCGACCTCGCGCTGCAGGTGGACCGCGGGAGCTACTATCGCAACAAGCCCGACGTGAGCATCGGCTTCCTCACCGACGGCGACGAGGAGGTGCGGGCGCACATCGACACGCGCAGCTCGGACGCGTGGGCGGTCGGCTTCGTGCGGGTGAGTGGCGGCCTGGCGATCTTCCGTGCGCGGCGGTTCACGCCGGAGCGGGGAACGCTCACCCTGACACCGTATACGAACGCGCCCGGCATCGTGCAGGACGTCGCCGAACGGAACGTGTGGGAGCCGGGGCGCGGGATGCTGCCCCTGCAGTTCCTCACCGGCGGCACCTCGAAGGCGCCCGCCGTCGGTCTCGAGGCGGGCACCCTGTTTCCCATCCGCGGCCGTGAGCTCAACGGCTACCTCACCATGGGACACGCGCACACGTCACTGCTGCAGCAGTCGGGATCGTCACTCTCGGGAAGCGAGAGCTGGAGCGGCCAGCTGAGTGGCGAAACGGGGGCCCTCGCGCGTCGCCAGCAGGCGGCCACCGCGCTCGGCGTCGTGCTGCACGACATCGGCACCGGGGCGACGAAGGAGTTCAACCTCGATGCCTTCAGCGTCTCTGCCGCCGACGTGCCGACGGAGCTGGTGTTCGGGAAGACTGGTGGCGTGCGCGGCGCGCTCGTGGAGGGCGGGCGATACGTGACGGTGGATCGCTACATCGGCGGCGAGTTCCGGCTCACCCGCGGCATCCCCGGCGCGCGCCTGTCGCAGCAGTTCGACGGCGGGAAGTACCAGCTCGACATCGGCATCGAGCCGCGCTTCCTGTTCGTGGCGCCGGAAGACCTCGGGATCACGCACCCGACCGTCCGCACGGGGGTGGGGGCGGTGTTCCTGACGCGGAACTGGTGGTGGTAGCGGGGGCAACTGCCAAACGGTAAACGGTACCTCGTACCTGGTACCAGGTACGAGGTACCGTTTACCCGTAGTTGTCAGTTACGCCACAAGCGTCAGCCTTCTCACCGGACTCACCACGCTCCCCGCGACTTCCTCGAAAACCGGGAACAGCGCCGGATCGAACTGCGTGCCGACGTCCTTGCGCATGATCTCGATCGCCTCGTGGTGCGAGAAGGCGCGCTTGTAGCTGCGCTGCGAGGTCAGGGCGTCGTACACGTCGGCGATGCAGAGCACGCGTGCGGCGAGCGGAATCGCCTCGCCGGCGAGGTTGTGCGGATAGCCGCGGCCGTCCCAGCGCTCGTGGTGGCTCTCCACGATCGGACGCACGTCCCACGGGAACTCGATGTCGGCGAGGAGCTCGACACCCGCAGTCGGATGACCACGCACCATCGCCCACTCGTCGTCCGTGAGCTTGCCCGGCTTGTTGAGCACTTCGGCGGGGACCATGAGCTTGCCGACATCGTGCAGCAACGCTCCGATGCGGAACCAGAAGAGGGGCGTGTCCTCGGCGGTGGCGACGCGCGTCCACAGCGCGCACGCGAGGTCGGCCACGCGCACGCAGTGGCCCTGGGTGTAGACGTCCTTCGACTCGATCGAGTCGCCCCACTTGCGCACGACGTCGAGGAAGTCGCTTTC
>CAMLIU010000121.1 GCA_946479995.1 uncultured Gemmatimonadota bacterium
CGGCCGACGCGGCGGCAACTGCGGGCTGGCTAGTATGAAGGAGACGGGAGCGGGCTGCAACCGCGGCGCGCGCAGCTTCCGAGCTGGCGCCATGGCGACGTCGCGGCCCGAGACCTTCCGCTTGAGGACTATCTCAGCTTGCCCCTTCGCCTCGCTGCCGGCTCCCGGCCGGTGACGGCGTACTACGCCGCGAGTCCTGCCCGCCGCTCCTCGTGCAGCTCTGCCACGGCGCGCACGCGCGCCTCCTCGTCGAACGCGCGCTCGCTGCGCGCCACGACGAGCGTCGCCGCGCCATTGCCGATCAGGTTGGTGATCGCGCGCGCCTCGCTCATGAAGCGGTCCACGCCGAGCAGGATCGCCACCCCTTCCACCGGCACCACGCGCATCGCCGACAGCGTGCTGGCGAGCACGATGAAGCCCGACCCCGTCACGCCGGCCGCCCCCTTGCTCGTCAGCATCAGCACCGCCAGCACGCTGAGCTGCTGCCCCAGCGAGAGGTGGATGCCGAACGCCTGGGCCACGAACAGCGCCGCCATCGAGAGGTAGATGGAGGTGCCGTCCAGGTTGAACGAGTACCCCGCCGGGATGACCAGCCCCACGACCGTCCGAGAGCAGCCGTAGCGCTCCATCTTGTCGAGCATCCGCGGCAGCACCGCCTCGCTCGACGACGTGCCGAGCACGATGACGAGCTCCTCGCGGATGAACTTGAGGTATTCCCAGAGCGAGAAGCCGTACCAGCGCAGGATCAGGTTCAGCACGATGAAGATGAACAGCGCCATCGTGAGGTAGACGTCGAGCATGAGCCGCCCCATCGGGAGCAGGCTCCGCACGCCGAAGGCGCCGACCGTGTACGCCATCGCCCCGAAGGCCCCGATGGGCGCCACGCGCATCACGATCCCCACGATGCGGAAGATCACGTGGGAGAGCTGCTCGAGCACCTCGACCAGCTGCCGCCCCTTCGTGCCGAGCGAGGCGAGGGCCACGCCGAAGAGGATGGCGAAGAACACCACCTGCAGCACGTCGCCCTTGGCGAACGCGTCCACGGCGCTCGACGGTACGATGTGGGTCACGAAGTCGACGAACTTCATCTCGGCACCCGGCGCCGTGTATTTCGACACGTCCCCCTTCGCGAGGGCGCTGACGTCGAGGCCCGCGCCAGGCTTCGTCACGTTCACGACGATGAGCCCGATGGCGAGCGAGATGGTGCTCACGATCTCGAAGTAGAGCAGCGCCTTCCCGCCCACCCGCCCGACCTTCTTGAGATCGCGCATGTTGGCGATCCCGAGCACGATGGTCAGGAAGATGACCGGCGCGATCACCATCTTGATCAGGTTGATGAAGATGTCCCCGAGGGGGCGCATCGCCTTCGCCGGCCCCGGCGCCACCAGCCCCAGCACCACCGCGAGGGCGATGGCGAAGAGCACCTGGACCGTGAGGTTGTGATGCAGGCGGCGACGCGGTGCGCCACTCTCGGGAATTGAGGTCGACATGCCGGTTCTAGCGCGCCCCCGGTGAGAGCACCGTGCGTCGTTCGGTCACCCCTTGCACCGCATCGCGTGAATACTTCACGGGGAAGTAGCGGTCGTTCTTCCAGAGCTCGAACAGGTCGCGGTAATGCGGGCTATTCACGTCTCCCGATTGTCCCGGAGTGTTGGTGCCCACCGCGCCGTCCCAGTCTCCGGGCTGCACGATGAACCGGAAGGACGCGCCGGCGGTCTGGTTCTCGCCCGATCCCGTCGCACCCGGGGTGTTGCCGTCGCCGCCGCGCGGCCATGAGCCAACGTCGAGGAGGGCGCGCACCCGAGGCGTGACAGCGGCGCTCATGGGATGATGCAGTGTCACGGTATGGTAGCGGCCCCACGCCCAGCCCGACATGTCCGCGCCGTAGAGCCCGGTCAACTCCGCTACCGCGTCCGAGAGGCTGCCGAGGAGGAGCGAGTCGCGTCGAGCGAGAGGCGAGGCGCCGAACTCGCCGCCCGGCGTCGTGAGCCACTCGATGATGCGCTTGGTGGGGATGCCGCGTGCCGCCTGTCGCGCCGGTGCCGGCACGACGACGGCCGTCACCGCCGGCACGAGGTGACGGAACCATGCCTCGTAGATGCCGGCGGGGACCGAGTTCCTGTCCAGCACGTGGTCCCATGCGAGGAGTGCCTCGCGCGCCCGCTCTACTCTTTCATCACTCGCCTTCAGGCCGGCGAGGAGCGGTACCAGTTCACGCGCCGGGAGCGAGGTGTAGTCGTTCTGGAGCCGCATCATGTCCATCATGGACAGCTTGCGTCCGGACGCCAGCACTTCGGAGATGCGCGCGAAGCGATAGGGATCCGCCCACTCCCAGCCGATGGCGTCGCGGTGCGGATAGCTCTCCGACGTAAGGTTGTTGTTCGCCGTGGCGATGAATCCCGACGGCGGGTTGAAGGCGTGCGGTTTCTCGATGATCGGCAGGTATCCCGCCCAGTCATAGCGTCCGTCGCCGGGAACGGGCACGAGGCCGCTCGACTTCGGCCGGATCGGAGCGATGCCGACCGCCTGCCAGCCGATGTTTCCCTTGATGTCGGCCCACACCATGTTCTCGCCCGGGATGTTGCTGTAGTTGCACGCGGCCCGGAACTCGTCCCAGCTCGTGGCCTGGTCCATTCGCAGCGAGGCCAGGTACGGCGCGCCACCGGGCTCCATCCATGCCGCGCGTACTGCGTAGGCGAGGTGCCGGGCGGTGTCCTCGTACACCACGGGCCCATGCCGCGTGTACTTGAACGTCGCCGCGACGGCCCCCTGGCCCTTCACCGGAATGGACTCTCGCACCACCTTCATCGGCTCCCAGGCGCCGCGATACTGGTACTGGCCCGGATTCGCCGGGTTCGTTCGGTAGACGTAGAGGTCCTCGCCATCGGTGGCGAACACGGTCAGCCCCCAGGCCCCGTATTCATTGTGCCCGATGGAGACGCCGGGAATCACGGGTTCTCCGCCTCCGATGACGTTCCATCCTGGTGCGTTGAGGTGGACGAAGTAGCGAAGCGACGGCGCCGACTGTGCGCGGTGCGGGTCGTTTGCCATCGTCGCCCGGCCGCTCAGGGTGTGCGTCCCGTTGACCACCCAGTTGTTGCTGCCGATGTCGCGACGCTGATGGGTCCGGATGTCTTCGATGGCGAGCGAGTCGATGACGGCGAGGCGGCGCGCCGCCTCGCTGTCGCCGCGGTAGGCGGTGCGCAGGTCGCTCGGCTGGAAGCGGACGGGCGCGCGGAAGGCGTCGTACAGCGCCAGGATCGGCTCGTCGAGGCCCTGCCGGTCGATCATCGGATCGAGCGTCAGGTCTGGTGCGGGACCGGGGTGGAACCATTCGACCTTCTCGAGCAGCGGAGCGCCGTACTTCGCCACGAACCGCCCGTACCGCAGTTCCTCGCCGATGTTGCCGAGCAGGCCCTGATGGCGCGAGATGACGACTGCCGGTGTCCATCGGCCTGGCCTGAGGCCGAGCATGCGGAGCTCGAGGGGAATGAGCGTGCTGTCCTTCGCGGCCTCGTCGACGAATGTGTTCACGCCATCGACGAAGGCGCCGACGATCGCCGCGCCATGCGGGTGATAGTGCGCCAGTTCGGCGGCCATGTCGCCGCGATAGCGGAACAGGCGTGCGCCACGGTCGCGATCCAGCTCGCGCGGCCCCATCACCTCGGCCAGCGTCCCGGTGGCCTGCCGCCGCCACATCTCGAACTGGAAGGTGCGGTCACGCGCCGCCGTGTATCCCTGCGCGAAGAAGAGGTCGTGCTCGTTCTTCGCGTAGATGTGCGAGATGCCCCATCGATCGCGCAGGATCTCAACCGGCTGCTGCAACCCGGCGAGACGCAGAGTGTCACTCGCCGGCGAAGGCGTGCCCTGCGCGCGGAGCGGTGGCGAGACGAGCAGGCCGAGCGCGACGAGGGTCGCCCGCGAGACCCGGGTTGTGCGCACGGCGCGGGTGCTGTTGATCATTGGGCCCCCAGGGCGGGATTCGTCGCCAGCAACGTCTGGCTGAACGGTGAGCAGATCGCGCGGCCGGCGAGGGGGAGCGAGCCCGGTGCGGCAGAGGTCATCGCCACGAGGATCGGATCCTTCGTCGGATCGCCTCCCCATCGCAGGAGGTCCCCACCGCGGCGCGACTCCAGCCACATCACGATGGCGCGCTCCTTCTTGAGCCGGTCGAACGCTTCCGCCTGTGTGCTCGCGCTGACCGGCGGGGCGCTGGCGGCGGCGCGAATGGTGTTGATCATCGCGAGCCCCGCCTGCCAGTCACCGTTCACGATCTGGTTTTCCGCCTCGATGAGGCGCATCTCCACGCCGCGCGTGAGCACGATATCCGCACCGTAGTCGTTGTACTTGCCCTGGATCAGCTGCGGACTGACGCCGTCCGCCGCGATCGTCAGCTTCGGATCGGTGCCGACGGGAACACGGGGATCGGAGGTCGCGGCGGCGTACTGCTCGAACCACGTGTACTTGACGTTGAGGTTCACGCGCACGCGGTTCTCGCCGAAGATCTGGTTCTGCTCGCGGGGAGAAGCGGTGCTGAACTTGGAGGCGAAGGAGAAGTTGGTCGGCACCACGGCCGCGTCGGCGAGCGCGCCGGCCCAGTTGCCCTGTACCAGGCGGACGGAGGCGCGTCCGCCGTAGGCGGCGAGGCGGACGTTGGCTGCTGCCGCGCCGGCCGCTTCGGCGATGGTGATCGCATTCGTGAATGCCGACTCCGCGCGCGCGAAGTACGCCATGCGTGGCAGCTGTGGTCCGCCATCGATCACGGCGTTGCACATCGTCTCGCCGAGCAGGCGGTTGGAGAAGCCGGCCCAGAGGTACGCTTCGGCCGCAGAGGGGGACTTGGCGAAGTCGGGGCCAAGCACCTCCTTCATTCGCTCGATTCCCGTCTCCGCCACCCATCGGGCGCGATACACCGAGTTGTACTCGTCCGCATCCTCGGGCTGTGGGTCGCCTGCCCAGTGCCGCTGGCGCGAAAGGTAGGCCGACGTGCCCGCCAGGTCGCCGACGAGCACGGCGTTGTTCCATCCGATGTCGCGCAGTCCGACCTGGAAGTCACCGGCCATGCCCGTGACCAGCACCGGGATGGCCGCGGCGTTGTTCAGGTCGGAATCGAGAATCTGTCCCGGGTTCGTCACGTCGCATCCGGCAAGCAGCGTCGCGGCAGCGACGACGCCGGCGACGAGGCGTCCCCCACCGACCTTCACGCGATTGATAGTCATCTGTGCGCTCCGTCTCGCGTTAGAAGATGGTCCGGATGGAGACCGCGAACGTACGCGGTATCGGCGTCTGGTAGTATTCCCATCGCGTGAACCCGTCGCCGTTCTGCGAGACCTCGGGATCGAGTCCCACGTAATCGGTGCTGGTGAAGAGGTTGCGTCCCGACAGGTTGATGTTCCACTTGCCCCGGTTGCCCGTGAGGGCGGGCGGAACGTCCCAGCTCAGCGAGATCGCACGGACACGCCAGAAGTCCGCCTTCGAGATGTACGCCCCGTAGCTCATGCTCTTCGGGTCGCACTGGTACCGTTCCCGCGCCGTGAGGGCGCTCTGTCCCTGGGTCTCGAGCTTCTCGACGATGGCCATGCAGGGAGGCCACACCTTCCGCTGCGCGTTCCGCCATGCGGTGTGACTGAGGTTGTAGTGTCCCCCCTGGAATTCCGTGAGGCCGCTCAGGGACAGGCCCTTGCGAAGCACGATCGTCGTGGAGAACGACATCAGTCGCGTGG
>CAMLIU010000122.1 GCA_946479995.1 uncultured Gemmatimonadota bacterium
GGCCGAGGGGCGGTTGTGGCCCATCTCGGCGACGAGGAGCGCGGCAAGGCCGGCGACATGTGGCGTGGCCTGGCTGGTGCCTGCAAATCCACTCACACGGTTGCCGTTGATGCACTGAGTGAGGACCGGTGCGCCTGCTGTCGTGAAGCCAGCGATGCGGTACTTTGCGCAATACGACCAGACGTACGACCAGTATCCCAATCCGTAAGGCCACAGCGAGAGGATCGGGCTGCCATTGCCGCCCGGGCCAGCCACGCTGACCGCGGATCTACCGAAGTTCGAGTAGAAGGAGAACTCATCGGCGTTCCCCGCCGGCGTCGTCGGGCCGACAGCAGACACGCAGATGACATGTGGCTGATCGCAGTAGGTCTTGAGCGTATTGCCATTGTGATCGAGGTCGTCCTCTTCATTGCCGGCCGCGACCACGACCAGCATGCCCTTTCGATTTGCGTAATTGAACACGCGATTGATGAGCGACACGTAGCGCCCGTTACCGGCCTTCGCGAAGCCCCCGCCCAGGCTCATGTTGGCGACGTCCGCCCCATGATCGGCCGCCCAGAGCACGCCATTCAGGACGGCGCTCAGCGAGCCATGTCCGGTCACGTCGAGAACCTTCACGCCAATCAGGGTCGTCTTCGAGCTGACGCCGGCATGTACCAGCGCCTTGCTGCTCACCTGTGTGGCGACGTTGGTGCCGTGGCCATTATAGTCGTCGACCTTGCTGCGACTCGAGAAGAAGGCGTTTCTGATGGCGTCGTCGGTTGCGATGAAGGATGTCGAACGGCTGAGGTCTACGAGACCGTTGAGGTCAGGGGAGTCGTAGTCGATACCCGTGTCCAGGATCGCCACGGTGACGCCGGCGTCGCCAAGCTTCCCGGCGGACCAGGCGGCGCTCGCATTGATGTCGCGCATGTTCCACTGCCACGAATACCGTGAGGCGCCGGCCGGATTGGCGACACTGTTGATGGACGGATCGGCGACACTCGTCACGTCCGCCTCGGCGGTCGCGGCGGGAGTATCGAGCGAGATTTCCGTGTCCGGCTGAACTTCGTTCACGCCGCGGATCGCACCGAGCTGCGCAGAAGTGGCGTCGGAGATGCCGCTTACGACGGCTATGCCAGCTGCGGACTGCACGCTCTCGAGCGTTCCGCCGAGCGCCTGCACGCGCGCCGCAAGGTCCTTGGGAAACCCGCCATTGCTGGCGAGGATGTAGCGACCCGACGTCCCGCTCATGCTGCGCGAAGCGTCAGTTGGAGCAGTGAAGGGGGCCAGCGGTTCCGGCCGATCAGCCGAGCATCCGGCGAGCGCGAGCGCGCCGAGGGCGTGGAGGAGGAAGCGTGAGGTGCGCATTACAGTACCTTTGGGGAGGAGGATGAGCGACCTACTGACGTGCGAGGAACGACCGTCGGGTTTCGCGCCGGCTCGCGGGGAGAAGCGCGGAAAAGGAGCAGAGCCCGAAGGCTCTCGAAGTCGTGATGCGCAGGTGCGCCTGGTACCGAGAGGCGCGCCAGTCTAGTGCTTCCCAGGGCGCGCTTCAACCACCGTCATGCGAAAGCTCAATGCGCCGCATCACAGGAGTGAGGTGACGCGGAGGCAGCAAGAACGTAAACACACCCTGTCTGCTTGTCCACACATCTGTTTATGAAAGCTGAGCCCGTCTCCTTTCTCCGCATCTCCGGTCGCGCGCTCAGGCGCCGCTGCCCGCGCTGTGGATCGGGCGGCATCTGGGACTCCTACTTCCGGATGAAGCACGCATGCCCTACGTGCGGGCAGGTACTCGAGCGAGGTGAGTCGAGCGACTTCTGGATGGGCGCCTACACGATCAACCTCGTCGTCGCCGAGCTGATGGCGGTGGCCATCGCGGCGGCGCTCTGGCTGACGCTCTGGCCGCGCGTGTCGTTCAACGTGCTGTGGGGCGCGTCCATGGTGCTCGCCGTCGTGATGCCCATCCTGTTCTATCCGTTCGCGCGCGACCTGTGGCTGGCGTGGGACCTCTACTTCCGTCCGCACGAGGAGGGAGACGCGTTTCACCGCTGAGCTGACCTGCCACGGGGCACGTCAGTTGCGCGCTTCCTCCGCCCACGTCACTCGGCGGGCGTGGGCGCACTCGTGCACCCGACTCTCACGGAGGTTTCGATGGACGAACAGCAACCACCGCTGCTCTCCGAGCTGGTGACCCGACTCGATTCGCCGAGCGACCGACGCACCTTCCTCTCGCGAGCCGGGCTGCTGACGCTCGCCATCCCCGGCGTGGGCGCAGCGCTCACCGCATGCTCACCCGGTAGCGTGCCCAGTGACAGCGCGGCCATCAAGGCCGGCACCGTGCCGGACACGGGCGGGCAGGAGCCACGCTCGCGCATCCACAACTCCGACAGCCGGCTCGACTCGTCGCTGCTGAAAGGCGAGCATCGCGCCGCCACGTCGGCTACCGGGTCGGCCACCCAGGGCGCGTCGTCCGCGGTCTACCAGCGCTACGCGCCCGAGCTGCCGCCCCTTCCCGCTGGGGGGACGCAGAAGATCCACTGGCACGCGAAGGAAGTGCCCATCCGCATCAGCGACGACACGGTGTTCGCCGCCTGGACGTTCGAGGGGCAGTTTCCCGGGCCGATCATCCATACGCGCGTCGGCGACACGGTGGAGTTCACGCTGACGAACGACGCGATGATTCCCCACTCGATGGACTTCCACGCGGCGCAGATCGATCCGAAGCATGCCTTCAAGTCGGTGGCGAAGGACCAGTCGGTGACGTTCACGTTCAAGCCGAAGTGGGCCGGCGCATTCATGTACCATTGCGGGACGGCGCCGGTGCTGATGCACATCGGGGCGGGGATGCACGGCGCGATCATCGTGTCGCCGCGCGAGCCGCTGCCGCCGGCGAAGGAGTTCGTGCTCGTGCACAGCGAGCTGTATCTGGACGAGGCGCCGGGCGACACGCACGCGGCGAACTTCCAGAAGATGCTGAACACGATGCCGGACCTCGTGGTCTTCAACGGGCGGCCCAACCAGTACATCAAGGAGCCGATCCGGGTGAAGGTGGGTGACCGTGTGCGCTTCTGGGTCGTGAGCGCGGGGCCGCAGTACCAGTGTGCCTTCCACGTGGTCGGCGAGCAGTTCGACACGGTGTACCTCGGCGCGCCGCCCAACTCGTCGATTCGCGGGGTGCAGACGTTCGCCGTGCCGCCCGGCGGCGGGATGGTGTTCGAGCTCGTCTGCGACATCCCGGGCGAGTTTCCCTTCGTGAACCACAGCTTCGGCCACGGGCAGAAGGGCGCGATCGGGATCCTGCTCGTGGAGTAAACGCATGAGGGCGGCCGCCGCCGAGGCGGCCACCCGCCGGTCAACGGACGGGTCCGATGGGCGCGCAGCCAGAAGGCTGCGCGCCCGTTTTCTTCGTCGCTGGCCCGGCAGATGCATGGTGCATCCATGAATCGTGACCCGAGTCACGGCCCCTCTCCATCCGCACCCCGCTCCGGCGGGGGCGGAGCCACGTTACACGCACGCCGCCACACCCCACCGTGGTGACGGATGGAGCAGCCATGTCGCTTCGCTGGACCGCATTCGTCGTCGTTCCCTGCATCGCTGCGCAGCTGTGCGGCGCGCAGGGCGCGCACCCGCATCCCTGTCGCGTGCTCTGCGCGCCGAGCGTGTCCTTGATGCCCGCCGTCCTCAGGACGCACCTCTTCGGCGGGCCGCGGGTACGTTCGCTCGCCACGGGCGCCGTGCAACGCCTTCCGGGCTCATCGAACTTCGAGCTCATCGTCGCGGTAGCGGCGCGAACGCCGGTCCCGAGGCTCAGTCTGTTCGGGAGCGTGCAGTGGCTGCCCAACGCCACGGAGCGGCGCAACCCGTTCACGCTCTATACGGCGAGTGAGCTCGGCGAGGCGGTGAAGGCCAATGCGCCCACCGTGACGATGGGCGCGTCGGTGGCGGTGCTGCCCGCCACGATGACGCAGGGACTGTTCGACCTCGCCGCCAACGTAGGCGACCTCTACAGCCAGGCCGCGCGCCCCACCGACAAGAGCGCCTACACGCACAAGCTCGATCTCGCGCTGCTGGCGCACCTGCACGCCTTCGCCTGGACTCCGCCCGCCACCTGGCTGCACCGCGTGACGGTGTTCTCCATCCTCGACTACGTGGCCACCGGCCTGCCGAAGGCGGGGGACGAGGTGCCGGTGGGGCGCGTGTTCGAGACCGACGCGCGGCCGACGTCACTCATCGTCGGCCTCTCGCTTCCTGTCACTCCTCCAGCACGATGACGATGTCCCACACTCCATCTCTTCATCGCGTCGCGGTCGCCGCGGCCACCATCTTCTGCGGCGCCTGCACGGCGTCGGCGTTCGGCTGCTACCACGCGCCGTCGGGCGCGCCGAGGCCTGGCGAGGAGCCGGTGCGCACCATCGCCAACGTCGGCTTCGACGAGCCGGAGAACCTCGTCTACGACCCGGCGAGCGACGTCTACCTGGTGAGCAACATCGTGGGCCAGCCGGCGGCACGGGACAACAACGGCTTCATCAGCCGCGTCTCGCCGGACGGCCAGGTCATCGCGCTCAAGTGGATCGCCGGCGGGGTGAACGGCGCCGTGCTCAATGCACCGAAGGGGCTGGCGATTCGCGGCGACACGCTCGTCGTGGCCGACGTGGGGGCGGTGCACCTGTTCGACCGCCGGACGGGGGCGCCGATCGCGACGCACGCGCTGCCGGGCCTCGTGATGAACGACGTGGCGTGGAGCGCGGATGGCACGCTCTGGATCACCGATACCGGCCCCGATCGCACCAGTACGCCGGTGGACACGACGAAGGACCTCGACGCCGTGTGGCAGATCATGCCGGACGGCCGCGTGCGCGCGGTCGCGCGCGGGCTGGCACTCGACCGGCCGGACGGGATCCTGCTCGACGACAACGGCGCCCTCGTGACCACCTTCGGCGCCAACCGGATCGAGCACGTGAATGCCCGCGGCGAGCGCGGACAGCAGACCGTGATGACGCTGCCCGGTGGGCGCGTGGACGGCCTGCGGCGCCTGCCCGACGGAGCGATGGTGGTGACGAGCTGGGATGCGAAGTCGGTGTATCGCGCGCGTCCCGGCGACTCGCTGCGCGTGCTGCTCACGGACGTGACCTCACCGGCCGGCGTGGCGGTGGACACGAAGCGCGGGCGGCTCGCCGTGACGTCCATGCAGAACAACACCCTGTACCTTCTTCCCCTACCGCGATGATCGTGACACGGAGATGGCCTTCAGTTATCGCGATGCTGGCGGCGACCGCCTGCGGCGCGCGTGAGACGCCTGGCCGCGGTGCCGACTCGACGACCGCGCGGACGACGACGACCACGAGCTCGTCGGGGGAGGTGGCGCTGCCGGCCATGGCCTCGCGCGGTGCGGCATGGCTGCCCCCGGGCGCGGACGACGGCAACTGGAAGATGCCGTCGCGCGACTACGCCGGCACGCGCTACTCCCCGCTCACCGAGATCGACACGACGAACGTGACGCAGCTCGAGCTGGCGTGGACCTTCGACGACGGCGAGTCGCACTACGGCCACGAGATGACGCCGCTCGTGGCCAACAACACGATGTACATCGTGTCGCCCTTCCCGAACCGCGCCTTCGCGCTGGACCTCACCAAGCCCGGGGCGCCGGTGAAGTGGAAGTACGAGCCGAACCCGAGCCCGATCGCCATCGGCAAGG
>CAMLIU010000123.1 GCA_946479995.1 uncultured Gemmatimonadota bacterium
TCCCACCGCATCACCGCGTTGCCGCGCAGCGAGCGCACATTGAAGTTCGGCTGGCTCACCGTGAAGCTCGGTGCGCTCCCCGAGCCATCGGGATCGATCACGTATCGCGAGTTCGCCTCGTCGTAGCTGATCTGGCCCGCGCCATAGCGATTGAACTGGTAGGTGCCCGGGCGCGCCAGCTCCTTGTAGTCGGCGTAGCTCCCCGCGCTCACGAACGGCTGCACGTACGCCACGAAGCTCAGCGTGGGGGAGAGGGTGACGTCCACGCGCGTGTCCAGCGACAGGGTGTTCTGGGTGAGCGCGGCGAGCACGTAGCGCCGCCCGTAGGTGCTGGTCGCCAGGGGATCGGCCACGCTGCGGATGGGCTGCTCGGTGTCGAACAGGCGGCTCCAGCTCGGCCCGATGTTCACGTGCACGGTGGAGCTGGGACGCATGTCCACCGAGACCTCGAGCGACTTGTAGTAGCCGTCGAGCTTGTCGTGCACGTACGAGCTGCCGACGTTCAGCACCACGGGCCGGCGGGTGTCGGTGTTCCCGCCGAGGTTGACCTGCCAGCTCGCGGGCTGCTTCCCCTCGGGACCACCGCGGAGCAGCACGTCGTCGTAGAA
Organism: uncultured Gemmatimonadota bacterium; assembly: GCA_946479995.1. Next base: position 609 of record CAMLIU010000123.1, read on the forward strand.
GTCGGGCGAGTAGGTGACGCCGCCGTTCAGTCCCCACTGGTTCAGCCACGTGGCGTTGGCGTTCGCCGCGTAGCCGTGGAAGATGGCGCGATTCCCGTAGTTGAACGCGTCGTTCTGGAACGCGTACAGCGTCCAGCTGCTCAGGTGCTTGCCGGCGCCGTTGCTCTGCCGCCCGACGAGCGTGGAGATGGCCGTGTAGCCGGTGCGTCCCTGCAGCCCGAGGTCGTTCAGCTCCAGTCCGGGGCTGCTCGTCTTGAGCGCCACCGACCCGAAGGTGCTGCCCTTCTTCGCCAGCGCGACCTCGCCGATGTACCCGGCCAGCGACGTGCGCGTGGTGTCGTAGCTCAGGTTCAGCAGCGCCGAGTCGGGACGGTTGAAGTAGTGCGTGCTCGTGCGCTGCGTGGCAGCGATGGCGCGCTGGCTCCCCTGCACCAGGCTCCCGCCGACGAACCCGCTCACGATCCACCGGCGCTTCTGCATGTCGTGCTCGAAGTCCAGGCCGCCGAAGGTGGCGTTGGAGCGCAGCAGCGGCGCGAACGTCGTGTCGCCCACCGCGCGCCTCGTGTTCTCGACCATCGCGCCCACCGTGGTGGCGCCGCCGCGGAAGTCGCGCTTCACCCGCCCGGCGAAATAGTTGGTGAACGGCTCCACCGGACGGTCGTAGCGCAGGCCGCCCGTGGTGAGCACCCGTGCCTTCTGCTCCGTCGTCACCGCGTCAAGGATGCCCACCGTCCACGGTCCCGTCCTGCCCGTCACCTTCGCCGCGCCGGCGATGGTCGTCTGCGTCGGCATGTCCACGTACTGCGTGTTGCCCGGCACGCCCAGCTGCGGCTGGCGCCCGATGCGGCGCGAATAGAGGAAGGTGTGCCCGCCGTAGTCGTTCTGGCGCACCACCTGGCCGAAGCTGAACACGTCGCTCCCCTCGAGGAAGAAGGGCCGCTTTTCCGGGAACGAGGTCTCGAACGCGGAGAGGTTCACCACGGCGGGGTCCACCTCCACCTGCCCGAAGTCGGGATTGATCGTCGCGCTCAGGGTGAGCCCGGCGGGGAGCCCGTACTTGAGGTCACCGCCCACCTTGGGGCGGGTGTCCACGTGCTGGTAGAAGGGATCCGCCCCGTCGCCGGGCGCGGTGGTGATGGTGGAGCTCACGTACGGCGTGATCTCCAGCCGCTCGGGAACGTCCACGCCGGTGATCCCGGTGATGTCGCCGAAGCGCGACACGAAGCCGCCGTCGTTCGGCGTCCACGGCGCCCACGTGTCGCGCTCATTGCGCCGCGCGATGTCGCGCTGCACCTGGAAGCCCCACACGCGGTCGGTGGAGGCGTCGCCACCGAAGCGGAGCTGGCTCAGCGGAATGCGGTACTCCGCCACCCAGCCAAGCGAGTCCACGCGCGTGCCCACCTCCCAGACCGCATCCCAGTTCAGGTCCTCGTTGCCGTCGTTCGAGGTGTAGACGTCCTTCAGCACGCCGCGCGGCGACGTGGAGAAGCGGAACGCCGTGCGCCGGTCGTGATACGAGTCGATGATGAGGTGCACCCAGTCCGTGTAGATGCCGGTGGCCGCGGTGGCGTCGCGGCGCGCGAGCCCGGCGGCGATGGAGTCAGGATGCGCGTCGAACATCCGGATTCCCACGTAGAGCGCGTCGTTGTCGTACAGGACGCGCACCTCGGTCTGGTCGGGTGCGGGCTGTCCCGGCTTGGGATACGACTGCACGAACCCGCCGCTCGGCTCGGCGGCGGCCCAGGCCGCCTCGTCGAGCCTGCCGTCGATCGTGACGGGCGCCGTGCGGCGCACCGCGCGCATGGTGCGGGGCGGAGCCGCCGTCGTCGAGCCCGGGGTGGAGGGGGCTTGTTGCGCGACAGCAGGCTCGGCGAGCAGTGCGGTGCTCAGCGCGAGCGCGAGGGGAAGACGCATGGGAGCGCGACGGTGGGAGTTGAAGTCGGGCCGATCGGTGGCGGACCGCGGTTGGACACGCCGAGGCGCCGAAAGGTTGATTTATCAGCAGAGGGGCGATCGGCGCGCTTGCGGTCCCCGACCTGACGGACAAGACTTACGGGGAAGGTACCTCGAAGTGTCACGACGTCCGGAGGTCATCATGCGCGTCGGAACTGCCCTCGCCATCGTCTCGCTGCTCGTGCCCGTCGGCCTGAGCGCCCAGGCTCTCCCCCTGCCCATGCCCGGCCGGCGAGTCCATCCGGCGCAGCCGCAGCCGATGCCCCCGGAATCCGGTCCCATCGCGCGGGAGCTCGCCTACACGCGCATGCGCTTCTCCTTCGAGACGTATCCGGTGCTCAGCGTCGTGCAGTCGTCGGGCTTCGCGAACGGTGGCACGTCCACCTGGGCCTCGCTCGGCGCGGGAACGCGGGCCGAGTACCGCTTCGCGCGCGCGGCGTCGGCGACGCTGGACCTGACGTCGAGCGTGATCGGCGGTCCGATCTACCTCATGACGGCGGAGCTGGGCACGCGGTTCGGCCGCCAGCGCACCGAGCGCCGGTGGGAGCCGTTCGCCGACGCGCGCGTCGGGTACGCCGCCGCCTACAGCCGCGAGCTGGAATCGAACATGAGTGATCCCCTGGGCTATCCCGTTCCGCACGGCACCTACGGCTCGCGCTACAGCAGCGGATGGGGCGCGGTGGCCGGCGCCGGCGTGGAGTACGGGATCACGAACGCGCTCTCGCTCACGAGCGAGCTCCTGGCCACGCACTCGCGCATGGCCGCGCACGACGTGCTCGCCCCCACGACGCAGCCGAGCTACGGCCTGACGACGATGCGCGTGGTGCTGGGATTGCGGTACAACCCCGTGCGGATGGTGACGCGCTAGCGCCGGCAGTTCGCCTGGATGAGGTTGCGCAGCGAATCGCGCTCGGCGTCGGTGAGCACGCGCTTCGGGAGGTAGTGCCAGACGCGGTCGTCCTCGAAGAAGAGGAAGAAGTGCCGCGTCTCCGTCACGCGCACGAGGTCGCTCCAGTGGAGTGACGGGGCGTAGCCGGCGCCGGCGATGTGGAGGCCACTCGCGTCCACGGTGCGCAGCTGGGTGCCGTGCAGCGAGGGATCGTGCTCGAGCGCCTTGCTGGCCTGGGCGTGACGATACAGCGGCATGAACGACAGGAAGAACGCTCCGAGCATCACCCACGGCATCGCGTCGTAGAAGACACGCGTCGGCGTGAGCTCGGCCCAGTGCCGGCCGACTCCGAACCAGAGCCCGATCGCCGGCCACGCGATGCCGACGGCGGTGACGACCCAGCTGAAGCGGCGGAGCCTCCACGCCTCGCGGAGCACCTGTCGGTACTCGAGCTCGTCGAAGTCGAACGTGGCGGTGACGGGCATGGTGTTTCGGACTCGTGTCAGTGCGAGTGCGCCGCCCTATTCAGGGCGCGGCGACGAGAACACCCACCGCGACTCGACAAGCCCGTCGACGTCCTCTCATTCGTGCAGCAGCATCCATGACGTCCCGAACCTGTCGCGCAGCATCGCGAAGCGCGAGGCGAAGAAGGTCTGCTCCATCTTCATGAACACCTGGCCTCCGTCGGTGAGCAGCGCGTACACCCGTTCCGCCTCCTCGGCGCTGTCGAGCCGGAGCGTCAGGTAGGCGCTGCGCATCGGCTCGGCGTTGGGGATGTCGGCGCCCCGCACGATGACACCGCCCAGCTCGATCTGTGCGTGCAGGACCTTGCTGTGCCACTCGGGGGGCAGGCGCGATTCCGGCGCCTCGCCGTGAGTCATCACGAACCGGAGCGTCGCGCCGAGGTGCTGTTCGTAGAAGGCGAATGCTTCCCGACAGGTGCCGGGATAGTTGAGGTAGATGTCGAGGTTCACTGGGATCGTGGAAGAGCAGAGGGAAACAGGATGGTGATAGCTACAACCCCAGACTGACGTCGGCCAGCCACATGAACGACCGTCCCGGCGGCGAGCCGAAGGGCGTGAACGCCCCGACACGTGCTCCAAGCATGAACAACGGAGCGAATTGCAGCTCCACTCCCGCATAGCGCCGCGTCGGTCCCTTGTCGCGGATCTGCAGCACGGAGCCACGCACGCTCGCGAGGGTGGCGAGATCGCCGATCAGTGAGACGACCCCCGCGGACAGCCGATCACCGCGAAGACCGGGCTCCGCCACCAGGAACACCCCATGCTCGGCGCTCGGGGAATCACCGAATCTGAGCTCCACGCCGGCGGCGAGCGATGCTCGTACCGGCCCGCCGAAGTGCAGGCCACCCACCAGATGCTGCGCCTGCGCCGGCGCTGCCCAGTGGAAGACGAGCGCCAATCCCGTGAGTGCGGCCCGCAATGACCGCGCGATCAGCATGCGCTGACATGTCCCGCGACGATGCGCCATGGCCATTCCTCCTCACGCGCCCACGCGCGTGTACCTGTATGTGCTGAGGCGTTCGGCGTCACTCATGCAGTCGCTCGCGGATAGCGGTAGATCAGCGCCGGCGCGCCGTAGAACTCGACCGTGCCATCCGGCATCGCACCGAGGGACGTCGCAACGCGGATGGAGCCCGCGTTCCCCGGGCGGATGATGCTGATGATGTCGCGCTTGCCGAGCGTCTCGCGCGCGTAGCCCAGCGCCGCGGCGGCTCCCTCGCGCGCGAACCCCTGCCCCCATGCCGGGCGCGCGAGCGTGTACGCGATCTCGAAGCCGGGCCATCCCTCCGGCTCCATGCAGCCGATGCGACCGAGCAGCCTGCCCGTCGCGCGCTCCTCGACCGCCCAGACACCGAAGCCCTTGAGCGTCCAGTGACCGGCGAACATGGCGAGCTGGCGCCAGGCGTCCACGCGCGAGAGCGGCTTGCCGTCGGCGAGGAAGCGAGTGACCTCCGGGTCCGACATCATCGCCATGTACGGCTCGGCGTCGCGCGGCTCGAAGCCACGGAGGAGGAGACGCTCGGTGGCAAGCACTGGGACTTCTGTAACCGTACTGTTCATCTCGGCCAGGCCATTGTCAGATCAAGGTGACCCTGCCCCGCCCACCTGCTCCTCGATCGACCGCGTCCGCTCCGTCACCACGTCGCCGGTGTGCTTCGTCGTCACCGTCTCGATGAGCATCACCCAGCACTCCTCGGCCG
>CAMLIU010000124.1 GCA_946479995.1 uncultured Gemmatimonadota bacterium
CGGGGAAGCGTTGCGACGTGCGGCGGGGATTTCCCTACAATTCGTGGGAGGAAGGTGCCGACGCGGCGGCGCGGGCGGTGGTTCAGGTTGCCGGTCATGGCACCTGCTTGTGTGGCGGGGGTAAGCCGTGCAGAATTCGTGAGCCCGCCGGCCGCCGCTGTGTCCTCGCCGCCGCCGGTTGGGCGTCCCCGTCAAACCTGTCTCTAGTCTGGAAGGCGTCGCAGCATGCTGAACACGCCCGGCGATTCGCGCGTGCCCGTCCCACCGTGGGAATCTCATCCGGCAAAGTGGCTCGCCGCCCTCGTGCAGGCGTCGGACGACGCCATCGTCAGCAAGACGCTGGACGGCGTGATCCGCTCCTGGAACGCCGGCGCCGAGCGGATCTTCGGTTATGCTCCCGACGAGATCATCGGGCGCTCCATCCTGACCCTCATTCCCCCCGAGCTGCACGATCAGGAGCGGGCGATCGTGTCGCGCCTCGCTCGACGTGAGCGGGTCGAGCACTTCGAGACGGTGCGGGTGCGGAAGGATGGCGCCCGCATCCAGGTCTCGCTCAGCGTGTCACCCATCTGCGACGACGAGGACGCGGTGCTCGGCGCGGCGAAGATCGCCCGCGACCTCACGCACTCGAATGCGGCACTGCAGCAGGCGCTCGACGTGGCGCGCGCCGCGCGTGAGCACGCGGAGCTCGCGAATCGCGCCAAGAGCCAGTTCCTCGCCACGATGAGCCACGAGCTGCGCACGCCGCTCAACGCCATCGGCGGCTACGTGGACCTGCTCGAGCTGGGGCTTCGTGGACCCCTCACTGCCGACCAGCGCGCCGACCTGGAGCGCATCAAGGTCAACCAGCGCACCCTCCTGCATCTCATCAACGACGTGCTGGACTTCGCCAAGCTGGAGTCCGGACGCTTCCGCTTCAATCCGGTGCCGCTGCGGGTGGACGAGCTGCTGTCCAATCTCGAGTCGTTCGTCTCGCCGATGCTCCGCAAGAAGGGGCTCGCCTATCACTTCGAGGAATGCGGGCCGGACGCCGTGGCCTACGCCGATGGCGACAAGGTGCAGCAGATCATGCTGAACCTGCTCTCCAACGCGATGAAGTTCACCGACGAAGGCCGGATCGAGGTGCGGTGCATCTCCCTCGCTGACGTACTCGAGGTGGAGGTCACGGACACGGGCCGCGGCATTCCCGCCGAGCTGCACGAGGCGATCTTCGAGCCCTTCGTGCAGGCGGAGCAGCAGTTCACGCGCACCGCCTCGGGCACGGGCCTCGGGCTGGCCATCAGTCGCGAGCTCGCCCGCGGCATGGGTGGTGAGGTGCTCGTGCGCAGCAAGCCTGGCAGGGGATCCACCTTCACCCTCGTGCTCCCTCGCGCGGCCGGCGTGCCGGCGCCCGGCGGATGCTAGGCCCGGCGTAGTTTCACGCGCCGGCGGCCGCGGCCGCCGCTACGCGTGGGTCACGGCTGGTCGCCGTGCATCGCGCGCCGCAGCGCCACCGCTTCGCGCGCCGCATTGGCGGCGATCGCCAGCGTCTGCTCCACCCGGATCAGCTCTCCCGTATCGAGGGACGGGGCAGGCGGCATCTCGCAGACTTCGTCCAGTACCTGGGCGAGCACGGCCTGCACTTCGGCGGCGCGCTTCGGCGAAGCGTCCGCGGCCCGCCGTCCGCGCGTCCGTGCCGGCACCACGACGGCCGCGCTGCAAAGGCGCTCGAGCTCCTCGTCGGCCAGCTCCTCCCACTCGCCGGGGATCGGCGCCAGCCGCCGGCGTTCGGCGTCGCACTCGAACACCAGCCAGCCGTCACGGAACGCTTCGGGCAGTACCCTCTCGCGTCCCGCGGGTGAGGAATGTGGCGTCGCGCGGAAGACCTTCCACGCGACACCGGTGGCATCACTGAACTCGCGCACTTTGGTGCTCCGGGGTGATCGGCTCGGGATCGTTGAGCTACTGGCCCCTGATGCCAATTCCGCGCCAGCCGTGGCGGGCGAGCCGCTTCATCGAAGCGCGGGCCAGAGGGGGCGCGCGAGCCCTCCTGCATCGTCATAGAACCGGATCGAGCCGGGCGCATGCATCTTCGCCGCCCAGATGATCTGGCCAAGGTGGAGAGAGAAGTGCTCGACCACGTGGTAGATCGCCTCGAGCACGGTCACCTCCTCCCCCTGGATCACGCGGCGCGAAGAGAGCGCCTCCGGCGGAAGAGACGCGAGGACCTGATCGGCTTCCCTGAGCGTTCCTTCCAGTCGAGCCAGCAGCTCGCGCGCGCCCGGGCCCGACCGGGCCGCAAACTCTCCTGCCCGATCGCGCTCTTCCGGCGCGCCGACCGCTGTCGAACTCACGCCACGCACGATCCACTGCCGGACGTTCCCGTCGAGGTGAAGCAGCAGGTTGCCCACGCTGTTCGATTCCTCGTTGGCGCGCCACCAGAGTGCGTCGGCGGGAAGCGCCTCCACGGCGGCACGGAGCTTCGTCGGATACTCGGTGCCGAGATACTCGCGGGACATGGAGAGGAAGGACGTGGCGAGGTCCATTGGTCAGCAGGCTCCTGGGGGTCCGACGGGGTGCGAGCGCGGCAACCTGAACGATACACGCCGCAGGGCGATACCGGCCGCGTCAGCGGTTATGCCGGAACATCATCTCCACGAGCTCGTCGTACATCGCGTCGGCGTCGGCATCGCTCGACCGGATGGCTGCGGCGGCGCAGTGCTTGAGGTGGTTGCGCATCAGCTCCCGCCCCACCGACCGCAGCGCCTCCTGCACCGAGGAGATCTGGGTCAGGATGTCCGCGCAGTAGCGGTCCTCCTCCACCATCTTCTGGAGCCCGCGCACCTGTCCCTCGATGCGCCGCAACCGCTTCAGGTTGCGATCCTTGATGTCCGCATCCACGCCCACCGCCTTCCGGCCGTTCTCCGAATCGTGCGTGCCGCAGCCGCAGCTCGCTACCTGGGGGAGCTGCGTCGGGGTGCGGTTCGTCTTCGTAGCCATCGTGTTGGTCCTCGTCGCTGAAAGGTGATGCTCAGGCGATCCGCGCGCCGCGAAGGCGCAGGCTGTTCGTCACCACGCTCACCGAGCTGAAAGCCATCGCCGCGCTCGCGAGAATGGGACTCAGCAGCACCCCGAACGCCGGGTACAGGGCGCCTGCCGCCACGGGGATGCCGATCACGTTGTAGATGAACGCCCAGAACAGGTTCTGCTTCATCGTGCGCATGGTGCGGCGCGACAGCGCCACCGCACGCGCCGCGGCGCGCAGGTCGCCCCGCATCAGCACCACGTCCCCCGCTTCCACGGCGATGTCCGTCCCCGTGCCGATCGCCATGCCGATGTCGGCCTTCGCCAGCGCCGGCGCATCGTTGATCCCGTCGCCGACCATGGCGACGACCTTGCCTTCACCCTGCAGCCGCGCGATCTCCGCCACCTTTCCATCCGGCAGCACCTCGGCCACCACGCGGTCGATTCCCGCCTGGCGCGCCACCGCTTCCGCCGTGCGCCGGTTGTCGCCGGTGAGCATCACGACCTCGAGTTCCATCTCGTGGAAGCGGCGGATCGCCTCGCGTGACGTCTCCTTGATCGGATCCGCCACGGCGACCACCGCGGCCAGCGCACCATCGATCGCCACGTACATCGGCGTCTTCCCGTCGGCAGAGAGACGGTCGGCCTCGCCGCCGAGTGGCGAGACGCTCACGGCCCAGTCGGACATCAGCGCCGCGTTCCCCACAGCGAGCGCACTGCCCTCCACCGTCCCGGTGGCGCCGCGGCCCGTCACCGACTGGAACCCCTCGGGCGATGCGAGCGTCATCGCGCGGTCCTTTGCGTGCCGCACGATGGCGTCGGCGAGCGGATGCTCGCTCATCGTCTCCAGCGACGCCACAAGTCGCAGCACCTCGTCGGAACTCCGGGTGGCCCCGGGCGCCGTCACGACGTCCGTCACCGTGGGGCGCCCCTCGGTCACCGTGCCCGTCTTGTCGAGCACGATCACCTGGAGGTCGCCGGCGCGCTGCAGCGCCTCGCCGCCCTTGATCAGCACGCCCAGCTCGGCGCCCTTGCCCGTCGCCACCATCACGGCGGTGGGGACGGCGAGCCCCATCGCGCACGGGCAGGCGATGATCAGCACCGCCACCGCGGCGGCGAAGGCGCGCCCGAGCGGCGCCGTGTCCGCGGCCAGATACCAGGTGATGAAGGTGACGACGGCGATCGAGATCACTACGGGGACGAAGATCGCGCTGATCCGGTCGGCGAGCTTCTGGATCGGCGCTCGGCTCCCCTGCGCGTCGCGCATCAGCCTGACGATGCGCGCCAGCACCGAATCCGCGCCGAGCGTGGTCGCGCGATACCGGAACGCGCCCGTGCGGTTGATCGTGCCGCCGATCACCGCGTCCCCAGTCTTCTTGGCCACGGGGAGCGATTCGCCGGTCAGCATGCTTTCGTCCACCGCGCTCTCGCCGCTCAGCACCTCGCCATCCACCGGGATCCGCTCGCCGGGTCGAACGATCACCGTTTCGCCCGTCTCCACCGTCTCGATCGGTGCGTCAAGCTCCACGTCACCGTCCGGACCGGTGCGCACCACGCGCGCCGTCTTCGGCTGCAGGTGCACGAGGGCGCGCAGCGCGTTCGCCGTGCGCGTCTTCGCCCGCGCCTCGAACGCGTTGCCCGTGAGGATGAGGGCGATGATGATGATCACCGCCTCGTAGTAGACGTCGGGCGTCATCCCCCGCTGGACGAACAGCTGCGGCGCCAGCGTGGCGACGACCGAGTACAGGAAGGCCGCGCCGGTGCCCACCGCGACGAGTGTGTTCATGTCCGCCGCGCGGTGACGGAAGGCTGCCCACGCCCGGGTATAGAAGTGCCGCCCTGCCCAGAGCATCACGAACAACGTCGCCGCGAGGAGCGCGATCGTGAGCGCAGGTACCGGGATCGTGTACAGCCAGGGGAAGACCCGGCGGAAGAAGGGATGGACCGCGTCGGTCGCCCAGCGCATGAAGGGGTCGCTCATGTCGTGGCTCATGAGCGGCATGGAGATGACCATTGCGATCACCCCGACGATGCCGCTGACGATCGCCTTCCGCTTCAGCTCGCGGAACTCCTCCGCCGTGGCGCGGTCGCGGGCTTCCTGCTCCTCGAACGCCGTCTGATCCGGGGAAGCGAGCTGTGCTCCGTAGCCCGTCTCGCGAATCGCCTCGACGAGCCGCTCCGGGCTGACCGTTCGCGGGTCGAAGCGCACCGTCGCCGTCTTCATCATGAGGTTGACGCTGGCGTCAGCGACCCCGGGCTGCTTCTGGAGGGTGCGCTGCACCCGCGCCGAGCAGGCGGCGCAGGTCATCCCCGACACGGGGATGCGGATGGACTCCGCGCTGGAGTCCGGCGCCTCGGCGCGGGTCTCGACTGTGATGCTGCTGGTTCCGCTGGTCATGGCATTGCCCTCGTGCTGTATGGCACGGGGCCGTGGATACCCCGCACGGGTATCAAGCTACATACCCCCTACCCCTATGTCAATCCGTTGCCTGATGGCTCCGGCACGGGGGCAGCAGCGGGCAGGGTGAGGGTGAAGAGGGACCCCGAGCCCACCATGCTCTCCACGACGAGATCTCCGCCCATGCCACGCGCCAGGTCGCGGCTGATGGCCAGGCCGAGGCCGGTCCCCTCCACGGGGCGGGTGAGGTTGCGATGCACCTGCACGAACGG
>CAMLIU010000125.1 GCA_946479995.1 uncultured Gemmatimonadota bacterium
GTCGCGAGGTCACGTCGGCGAAGGTGATGCCGATCCGGCCGACGGTCTCCGAGGCGCCGGTCTCCGCGTTCTTCGTCGTCGTCGAATCGGGAGTGATCGTGAGCGCCACCGTGCGACCGCCGCGCCGCACCTGGAAGGGGAGCGGGACACCGGCGGCCGGCGTCACCTTCTCCTGCAGCTGCGAGGAGCTCGTGACGGGGGAGCCGGCGATCGACACCACCGTATCACCGGCCTGCAGCCCCGCGCGGCTGGCCGGGCTGCCGGGAGCGACGTCGCCGATCACCGGCGGCATGTAGAAGTCGAGCGCGCCGATCAGGTCATCGGCCTTCGGTCCGCCCGCCGTGCCCAGTGGAACGCTGGCCTGTGTCCGCTGCGTCTGCAGGATCACCGTGCCCGAGTCAGCCGCCACGATCCGCTCGGCCATGTCGCTCCACGACGCGACCCGCCTTCCATTCACCGCGAGGATCGTGTCACCGGCCTGGATGCGGGTGAGCTCCGGCGCGCCCTTGAGCGCGTGCACGGCACCCACGACCCGCGTCGCGATGTACGGTTCCCCGTACACGGCCGCGACGAACGTCAGTGCGACCAGGGCGAGCAGCATGTTCATCGTCACGCCGGCGATCATGATGAACAGCCGCGCGGCGAGGCTCTTCGATTCGAACCAGCGGTTCTCCGGCACCGGCTTCGGGCCGAAGGGGAGCATGGCCTCGGGATCGTAGCCCGGGTCACCTGGCTTGAGCGCGTCGCTCTCCTCGCTCCCGCCCTCGATGAATGCCGCTTCGGCGTCGTGCCGCGACGCCATGCGGACGTAGCCGCCGAGCGGCAGCGCCGCGAGCACGTACTCGGTCTCGCCACGCCGGTGCCGCCAGAGCGCCGGCCCGAACCCGATGGAGAAGCGCGGCGCATACACGCCGGTGAGCTTCGCGGCGATGAAGTGCCCGAGCTCGTGGACGAAGATGACCAGGCCGAAGACGATGATCGGCGCGAGGATGGCTAGCATCGGAAGAGCTCCTGCACGTGCCGGCGCGCGAGCGCGTCAGCTTGAAGAATGGCCTCACGCGAGCCGCCCTGCGCACCGCCAAGCCGCGCGAGCGCACTGTCGATGGCGCGCGGGATGTCACCGAACCGGATGGCACCCTCGAGGAAGAGGGCGACAGCCGCCTCGTTCGCCGCGTTGAACACGGCGGGGGCCGCGCCGCCGGAGCGGCCGGCCTGCACGCCGAGCGACAGTGCAGGAAAGTCGTCGTGGCGCACGGGCTCGAAGGTCAGGGGCGAAAGCTCAACGGGGTCGAAGGGAGGTACCCCCGTGTCCGCCACACGATCCGGGAAGGTGAGGGCGTAGAGCACGGGCAGCTCCATGCTGGGAACTCCGAGCTGCGCGAGCACGCTCCCGTCGATGAACTCCACGAACGAGTGCACGACGCTCTGCGGGTGAACCACCACGTCGATCCGCTCGTACGGCACGTCGAACAGGAAATGCGCCTCGATCACCTCCAGCGCCTTGTTCGCCAGCGTGGCGCTGTCCACGGTGATCTTGCGTCCCATCTGCCAGGTGGGGTGCTGCAGCGCATCGGCGAGAGTGGCGCGGTCGATCTGCTCGCGCGACCAGCGCCTGAAAGGTCCGCCCGACGCGGTGAGCACCAGTCGCCGGACCTCGCTCCGTGGACGGCCGGCGATGCACTGAAGGATGGCGCTGTGCTCACTGTCCACCGGCACCAGCTCCCCGCCCCCGCGCCGCGCCGCCGCGCGCACGAGGTCCCCGCCCATCACGAGCGATTCCTTGTTCGCCAGGGCGACGCGCCGCCCCTGCTCCAGCGCCGCGACGGTGGCGTCAAGTCCGGCCGCCCCCACGACGGAGTTGATCACGATCTGCACCCCGTCGCGCGTGGCCGCGTCCACCAGGCAGCGCTCTCCGCACGCCCAGCCCTCTCGGGACGCGTCCTGCCCATGCTGTCCGCTCTGGACGAGGCCGACGAACTCCGGCGCGAAGCGCGCCGCCTGCTCGGCGAGCAGGGCGCTGTTGGCGTAGGCCGTGAGCGCGACGACCCGGAAACGCTCACGCTGGCGCTCGAGCACGCGCAGCGCGGTGGTCCCGATCGATCCTGTGGAGCCCAGGATCGCGACCCCCGTCCTCGTCACCGGAAGACAGGGAGCGTGAGCCAGCCGACGAGCAGGTACGCGACGGGAAGCACGAAGATGAGGCTGTCGAACCGGTCCAGGATGCCGCCGTGGCCGGGCAGGATGCGCGAGCTGTCCTTGGCCCCCGCCTCGCGCTTGAGGAGGGACTCGAACAGGTCGCCCGTCTGTGCCGCGACGCTGACGATGCCACCGAACAGCAGCGCCCCCCAGGGCGTGAAGCCGAGGTGCGCGGCCGGTGCGAGGACATACCGCGCGTACAGGTACGCCACGATCATGCTTCCCACGAGCCCGCCCACCGCGCCGGCCACCGTCTTTCCCGGACTGACGCTGGGAATCAGCTTGCGGCCACCGATGGCGCGGCCGGTGAAATAGGCGCCGATGTCGGAGGCCCAGGTCACGACCATCGGGAGGATGAGCAGCACGGCCCCCGGAGCGATGCGCAGTGTGCCGACGCCGAGATTCAACGTGCTGGCGCCGACCACGTCGTAGCCGACGACGGTGTCGTGGTAGCGGAGGGCGTAGCCGAAGGCGAGCATGCCGGCCGTATAGACGACGCCGAGGAGGGTGACGGCCACCGACGAGAGCGGCCGCCCCTCCACCCCGCGGAGCCAGATGGCGGCGGCGGCGGTGGCGAGGAACACGAGCGCCCAGAGCGCGGGCTCCACCGTGAACACGCCGAGGTAGCTCGCGTGCACCGCCAGCGGGATGAGCCCTGCGACGGCGATGCCGACGTCACCAAGCGGGCGGGCTCCCGCCGCGCGCGCGATGCGGAAGAACTCCCACGCACCGATCGCGCTCACGATGGCGAGCAACGCCGCGAGCGGCGCGCCCCCCGCGATGACGATCCATAACGCGAGGGGCGCGGCGACGACGGCGAAGAGGACGCGGAGCGCGAGCTCGCTCATGCGCGCAGTGGGGAAAGGACGAGCGCGGTCAGACTTCCATGATCTCGGCCTCTTTGGCCTTGATCATCGCGTCGATCTTCGAGATGTAGTCGTCGTGGACCTTCTGCAGGTCCTTCTCGGCGTGCTTCACGTCGTCCTCGCTCACGCCGCTCAGCTTCTTGAGCTGGTCGCGCGCGCCGGTGCGCGCATGACGGACGGCGATGCGGCCGTCCTCGGCGAGCTTGTGCACGACCTTCACGAGCTCCTTGCGGCGCTGCTCGTTCATCTGCGGGAGCGGGACGCGAATCACCCCGCCCTGCGCGGACGGCTCGAGGCCGAGGTCGGACTCGCGAATCGCCTTCTCCACCGCCTTCACCTGCCCCTTGTCGAAGGGCGTGACGAGGATGGTGCGCGGCTCCGGCGCGGCGATGCTCGCCACCTGGTTGAGCATCATCTGCTGGCCGTACATCTCGACGCGCACCGTGTCGAGCATGCTCGGCGACGCCTTGCCCGATCGCACGGAAGCGAACTCGCGCTTCACGACGTCGAGGCCCTTGTCCATCGCGGTGCGGCAGTCCTTCAGGATCTGTGGGATTGTGCTCATCGTACGAGGGTGCCGACGCGCTCGCCCTGTACGGCGGCGGCGATTGCGCCCGGACGGTGAATGTTGAGCACCACCAGCGGCAACGCGTTCTCCTTGCAGAGGGTGACGGCGGTCTGGTCCATCACCTTCAGCTCCCCGAGCATCACGTCGCGGTAGCTGATCTCCTCGTAGAAGGTCGCGTTCGGGTCCTGCTTCGGATCGGCGGAGTAGACGCCGTCCACGCTGGTGGCCTTGATGATGACCTGCGCCTTGATCTGGATGGCGCGCAGGACGGCGGCCGTGTCGGTGCTGAAGTACGGATTGCCGGTGCCGGCGGCAAAGATGACGACGCGTCCCTTCTCGAGATGCGCCAGCGCGCGGCGCCGGATGTAGGGCTCGGCGAGCTCCTCCATCCGGATGGCGGTCATGACGCGCGTCTCGATCCCCTTCCGCTCGAGCAGGTCCTGCACGGCGAGGGCATTGATGACGGTGCCCAGCATGCCCATGTAGTCGGCACCCACGCGGTCCATACCCATCCGCGAGAGCTGGGAGCCACGGACGATGTTCCCGCCGCCAATGACGAGGCCGAGCCCGACGCCGACCCGCACCACCGCCTGGATCTCCTCGGCGATGCGGGCCATCGTCTCCAGGTCGAAGCCGAAGCCGCGCTGACCGGCGAGCGCCTCGCCGGAGATCTTGAGCAGAACGCGCGGGTAGCGAAGCTCGGCCACGAGCGCTTACTCCTCGCCCAGCTGATACCGCGTGAAGCGCTTGACGACGATGTTCTCGCCGACCTTGGCCGAGGTCTCCTTGATCAGGTCGCCGATCGTCTTCTTCGGCTCGCGGACCCAGGCCTGGTGGAGGAGGGCGACGTCCTTGTAGTACGCCTGCACCTTTCCATCGACGATCTTGCCGATCATCGCCTCGGGCTTGCCCTGCTCGCGCACCTGCTGCTCGAAGATGCGGCGCTCGGACTCGACCTTCTCCGACGGGACGCTGTCCTTGTCGATGCCCAGCGGCGCGGCGGCGGCGATGTGCTCGGCGATCATCTTCGCCAGGTTCTTGAAGTCGTCGGTGCGCGCGACGAAGTCCGTCTCGCAGTTCACCTCGACGAGCACGCCGACCTTGCCGTTGTGGTGCACGTAGTGGCCGATCACGCCTTCGCTGGCGGCGCGGCCGGCGCGCTTCTCGGCCTTGGCGATGCCCTTCGTGCGAAGGTGCTCGATCGCCTTCTCCATGTTGCCCCCCGTCTCCTCGAGGGCCTTCTTGCACTCCATCATGCCGGCGCCCGTGCGGGCGCGCAGCTCGGAGACGTCCTTCGCCGTGAATGCCGCGGTCGTAGTCATCGTATCATCCCTGCTGTCGTGGAAACGCCGCCGGGCGGGCCGGCGGCGTATGAATGGTAACCGGAAAAGCGCCGAGGCGCCGGAGGACTCGCGCCCTTCCCTGTGCCGCAGTTACTCCGCGCTCTCCTCGACCGGCTCGCCCTCGGCGCCTTCAGCGCCCTCGGTGCCCTCGGTGCCCTTGAGGTGCGCAGCGATCGCCTCGGGCCGCGCGCGACGGCGGCGCGGACGACGGCGACGACGCTCGTCGCGATCACCCGCAGACTCGGTGCCGCGCTCGGAGCTGTACGTCATGCTGCCCTCGGCGCCCTCCTCCGCCTCCTCACGCTGCGGAGCGGCCAGCCGCGCCTCGGAGATCGTGTCGGCGATGGCGTGGGTGATCAGCTCCACCGAACGGATCGCGTCGTCATTGCCGGCGATGGGGACCGTGATCAGGTCGGGATCGGCGTTCGTGTCCACGATGGCGATGATCGGGATGCCGAGCTTGTTCGCTTCGGCGACGGCGATCTTCTCCTTCTTCGCGTCCACGACGAACATGAGGCCGGGCGTGCGGGTGAGCGTCCGGATACCGTTGAGGTACTTGGACAGCTTCTCCTGCTCGCGCGTCATCATGAGACGCTCCTTCTTCGTGTAGTTCTGGAACTCACCGCCCTCCGCGCTGCCCGCCTCGAGCTCCTTCATGCGGCGCAGCTGCTTCTTCACCGTCTGGAAGTTGGTGAGCAG
>CAMLIU010000126.1 GCA_946479995.1 uncultured Gemmatimonadota bacterium
GCTCGATCAGGTCGAGGAAGCGCCGCGGCTCGTCGTCGAAGCGATTGAGCACCACATGCTGGACGCCGACGTGCGCCAGCCGGACCACGAGCCGCATCGCCTGCGGGGTGAGCGTCGTGTAGACGATGACGGGCAGGCCGGGCTGGCGATTGATGAGCGCCTCGAGGGAATCCACCATGGCGCCGTCGCGTGCGGACGGGTCGACGACGAGGAGATCCGGGTCCTCCGCGGCGAGCATCGTGAACAGCTCCGCCGCGTCGGTCGCCGCACTCAGCGAGTGGGCATTCCCGAGCACGGTCCGGAGATGTCCGAGGAGATGGCGGGGGAGGAAGGCGACGACGTGCAAGAGAACCGCGAGAGGGACCGCGAAGCGGGGCGCGTGTGGAGAATGTCGCAAAACGCCGGATTTTTGTCACAAAATGCCGGTTTACGCGACGCATCGCGACCCTACGTTCGGGGCAGTCGTTCGAACTCACCGTCCGCCTACCCTGGAGTCGCCCATGTCCCGCCGCCAGCTGACCCTGCTCGTCGTTGCGCTCGTTTCCTTCGCCGCCACCGCGTGCGGCACGGCCTCCACGGCGCCTCGGCATGATGCTGACACGACGGCGATCGTGACGAACGGCGCCGGGGGCTGACGTTCCAGAGGCACGAACCGTCGTTCGGTTCGTCACGTGAGTGTCACCACTCGACGCAGCTCGTGCACCTTGTTCGCGACGTCGACGAGATGCTCCGGTACCATTGCATCGGTCGCCGGGATTCGAAGCTGATCCAGATTGGCGAGGCGCTCTTCAACCGCGAAGAGCAGTTGATTGAACTTGTATTCCTTAGCGATGCTGCGTGCCTGGTCGAGAGCTGTTTGTGCGCCAGGCAGGTTGCCAAGTCTTGCGTAGCCTTCTCCCAGGTGTAGTTGAAACTGCGCCTTCAAATTGATGGGGAGGTCAGCTTGCAACAGAGAGCGCTTGTATCGTTCAAAGAGGGTCGCTGACCCATCGACCGACGCGATTTCCATCAAGTTGATCGCAGCGACCCAGCGCTGATACTGCTCCCGGCCAGTCGCCTCGAGGATGAGGTACGCGTCGCGAGCTGCCGACCGGGCGCCCAGCATGTAGAACGAACCCGCAATATCCGCGAGAAGACGATCTCGGTTACTCAGGTCGTCTTCTCGCTCGAGCGCCTCATACGCAAATCTGACGGCGTGGTCGTATTGGCCTCTCAAGAATGCCACGTCTGCGCGCTCGTGCAGGGCGCGAGCCTGCACGCCAGTTAGTCCATGAGCGGATGACTGCGCAATTACACTATCCAGCGTCGCTTCTGCGCTGGGCAGGTTGCCGCGCATGATGGCGATGCGTGCGCATCCGACTTCGGCGCGAAGTATCCCGTCGAGATCACCACTCGACTGTGCAAGTCCGCGAGCGGCCTCGTACCGGGCGAGAGACTCGTCGAATTCGCCCAGATGCCTCAGCACCCAGGCGAGTCGGAGCGTGGCCGCAATCGCCACGTCGCTCTCCTCCACCGGATGCACGTGCGCGATCACGGTCTCGTACACGTCCGCCGCCAGCGCCCACTTCGCGTCCAGGTCCAGCGCGCGCCCGTACGCCAGCAGGCGCGGCGCGATCGCCCGCATGTCGTTCGGCGGCGATGACTTCAGCGCTCCAACGACGCTCCGCAGCACCGAGCGCGCCGGCAGTCCCTCATCCACTTCCTCGATCGCCGCTTCCACCGAGCGAATGCCCCACCCGTCCGACGCAACCGCGGTCGCCCCCTCCTCGATCCAGGCGTCCACCAGCCGCAGCACCACCAGCCCGGCGCTCACCGCGCGCCACGACGGATCTCCGTCGTCCAGTGCCGCGAGCTCCGCGAAGAACGCCAGGTGTCGCGTTCCCTCTGTCTGATCGAACACGGGTAGGCCTCCAGGGCTGTTGGCGGCATCGACTCCGCCGATGCCTGCCTTACTGAGGCACGACGATGGGTTCCCTCACCAGCCCCATCAAGGGTGATTTTGTGACAGAAATCCCCCGATTTTGCGACATTTTCCACATTCGCTGTCGACGCGAGCGACAGCAGGCGGACAACAACGGCAGAATGTCCGCGATTCGGTGACGGGCATCACACCGGCACGAATACAGAGCGGCCCGTAGCTCGAGTGAACGACGGGCCGCTCTTCCTCCAGTCTGCCGCGACGGACTACTTGCTCGCGACCTGATCCTTTCCGCGCGGCACCATGCGCGTCTTCGACGTCGTGAGCTGAGTCAGCGTGCGCGCGATGTCGTTCCCCACCGCCTGCACGCGGTTGATGCTCTTCGGGTTGAACTGCGGATCGTACGGGCTGCGCGCCGGACCGCCGGCCACCTCCAACACTGCCTGGAAGCTGTAGCTGTGCGTCTTGCCGGTCTTCGGGTCGGTCCAGCTCCCCTTCCACGCCAGCTCGCGGTTCTTCGGCCACAGTCCGTACGGGAGCGCCATCGTGCGGATCTTGTAGCCCGGCACCGCCGAGTCGATTCCCATCGCGTTGCGCACGATCTGCTCCTGCACCGCCGCGTCGGGATACTGGCTCAGCTTCATGTGCCAGAGCGTGTGGTCGCACAGCTCGAAGCCGTTGTCGGCGAGCCACTTCACCTTCTGGAACCGCCACTCCTTCTTCTGTCCGTCGAACTTCACGTTGTCGCCGAAGAAGTTGTGGCCCGCCGCACCACCGTTCAGCATGCAGTACGTGCCCCTGTTCTTCCAGCCGGGATGCGACTTCGCGAAGTCGAGCCAGATCCCCATCCCGCTCGTCGGGTCGATCTCCAGCTTGCCGTCCTTCTCGATGTAGCGGAACTGCGACGGCGACGCGTCGTCGTACACGAACACCACCGGCGACATCCCGGGCGGCACGTCGCTGAAGTCCTTGTCCAGCATCTGCGCGATGGTGATCGGCCGGTAGCCGAGCTTGTAGGCGGTGTCGAGGTCCGCCTTGTAGCTCGCCGCAGTCCGCGAGTACAAGGCGTTCTTGTCACCGCCGATCACGTGGTACTCCAGCACCGGGATGCGCCCGGTGAGATTCTGGCCGAGCGTGCCCCGCTCGTTGCCGGTATAGCCGGCCGGCGAAGCGCTGTCGCCCGTCGTGGCGGCCGCGGAGCGCGTCACGTTCCCCGCCGCGGAATCAACGGTTGTGGCGGTCTTTTGTTCGGCGCCGGTGGAACACGCGGCGAGGAAGGCGAGAAGTCCTGCGATGCGGCGATCCATTTGTCCCCTTTGGGGTCACACTGAGGGTGGTTGGAGCGGTACAGGCAGCAGCAAGGATAATCGAGCCCGCATCCCGTCGGTGGTGTCCCCGCACACAGTCTCGACACGCCACGGCCGGAAACCTGCTTCGATACCCCACGTACCAGTATTTGTACCTACTCAGTCTTCGTGCCACGCCCATTTCTCCGACTATCTGACCGGTTCGCGCTGCTTCGGCAGCGCCTCCGCGCCACTGACGAGCCCGCCCGCGTCTGGATGAAGCGACGCTGGCGCTCGCTCACCGTGCTTGCCCTGCTGTGCGTCGGTGTCGGCGCGTTCGACGCCTGGCTGGGCACCTGCGGCTTCGCCGGCTGTCCGTCGCGGAGCGAGATCCGCGCGTTCCGCCCCGGCGAAGGGGGGCGGATCCTCGATCGGAACGATCGCTACATGGGACGCATCGCCATCGTGCGACGCGTCAACGTTCCCCTCTCCGACATCCCGCTGCACGTGCGCCAGGCCTTCCTCGCCACCGAGGACCGCCGGTTCTACCAGCACAATGGCCTCGACTGGCGCGGCTTCTTCCGCGCGGCGGCCAGCAACATCCGCCACATGGGCGTGCGCGAGGGGTTCAGCACCATCACCATGCAGGTGGCGCGCAACTCCTTCCTCGTGAACCAGCGCGCGGGCCGCACCCTGCGCCGCAAGTTCATCGAGCTGCGCCTCACCCGCCTCATCGAGGGCGAGCTCACCAAGGACCAGATCCTCGAGCTCTACCTCAACCTGATCTACCTCGGCAACGGCATGAACGGCGTCGAGGCGGCGAGCCGCGACCTGTTCGGCAAGCACGTGAGCGAGCTCTCGGTGAGCGAGGGGGCGATGCTCGCCGCGCTCCCGAAGGGTCCGAGCGCATACACGCCGCGCGACCACTACGAGCGCGGGCTGCGGCGCCGCAACCTCGTGCTCGCGCTGATGGGCGAGGAGGGCTACCTCACTGCCGCCCAGGTGGAACGCGCGACGGAGACGCCGCTGCGCATCGCCGAGGACGAGTGGCGCCCCGATACCGGCAACGAGCCCCTCGCGCTCGACGCCGTGCGCGCGTTCATCGACTCCATCCTTCCCGATGCGCTGAAGGACGGCGACGTCACCGTCTACACCACGCTCGACCTCGCGGCGCAGCGGGCAGCGGACCGCGCCGTGCTGAAGCAGACCACGGTCGTGACGCGCGAGACGCAGTATGCCGGCAACCGCGTGAAGGAAGCCGCGCAGGGCGCGCTCGTCGCGCTCGACCCGCACAATGGCGACATCCGCGCCCTCGTCGGCGGACGTCGCAGCAAGCGCGGATTCAATCGTGCCCTGAACGCGCGGCGCCAGCCGGGGTCGGCGTTCAAGCCGTTCGTCTACGCCGCAGGACTGCGCGCCGGCATGTCGCCCGCCACGCTCGTGGACGACGAGCCCGTGGAGGTGCAGCAGGGGCGCAACCGCGTGTGGCGCCCCGCCAACTACGGCGACGAGTACACGGGCACCATCACGCTCGCCAAGGCCCTCGCCATCTCGTCGAACGCCGCTGCGGTGCGCGTGAGCCAGACGGTGGGGATCCCGAACGTGATCGACGCGGCGCGTCGCAACGGGATCACGAGCCCCTTGCCCAACGTGCCGGCCATGGCCCTCGGCGCGGTGGACGTCACGCCGCTGGAGCTCGTGGCCGCCTACGCGCCATTCGCCAACGGCGGCATGCGCGTCACGCCGCGACTCGTGCGCCGCATCGAGGCCGCCGACGGCACCGTGCTCTGGAGCCAGGAGATCACGCCGCCCGACACCGTGATGGATCCGCGCGACGCCTATCAGCTCACCGACATGCTGCGCGGCGTGGTGGACGACGGGACGGCGCGCGTGCTCCGCAACATGGGAGTGGACGGTCCGGTCGCCGGCAAGACCGGCACGACGAACGACGCAGACGACGTCTGGTTCGTGGGCTACACACCGTCACTCGTTGCCGGCGTGTGGTTCGGCTACGACACGCCACGCCCCATCGCGCCGCATGCGTCGGGCGGACACCTCGCCGCGCCGGCGTGGGCGGAGTTCTACCTGAACGGCTGGCGCGAGCCCGCGTCGAGCGCCACCGCATGGAAGCCGCCGCCGGGCATGATCGATCGCGTCATCGACCCCGAGACGGGCATGCTGGCCAACGACTGGTGCCCCGAGCGCAAGCGCGAGTGGTTCAAGCCCGGCACCGAGCCGACGCAGCTCTGCAACGTGCACGTCGAGCCGCAGCCGGACTACTACCCGTTCCCCGACCAGCTCCCGCCGATGCCCGACCCGGTGAAGAAGGCGACGGAGGGGATCGGGAAGGTGCTCCGCCGCATCTTCCACTTTTGAGTGAGTGGTTGAAAGTGGAAAGTCGGGAGTGCCACGGCAAAGCTCAAAGTTCCAGCTGAAAGCTGTAAGCTTGCCTCGTAGTCACT
>CAMLIU010000127.1 GCA_946479995.1 uncultured Gemmatimonadota bacterium
GGGGGTCTCTTTCGACTGATGGGGCCGCCGTTGCGTCACGGCCGCGGTGACTCGGATCACATTCCAGGTGCTGCCGCGCGCTCACAGCGCGCTGTGAGGGACGACGATCTCGCGGGACAGGGTGAGTCGCAGCGCGCTCCCGGCGGGCAGGCAGGCGTCGCTGCCGTGCGTGGCGTGGGCGGCGGCGGTGCCGGCAGCCGCGCCCGCAGCCGCGCCGATGACGGTGGACTTGGTGCTGCCGCCGAAGATGCGACCGAGCACCGCACCGGCCACCGCGCCGCCGATGACCTTCTTCCGGTCGTTCCCCGACGCCACCTGCACCCTCTCGAGGGAGCCGAGAGTGGCGACGTTCCCGTCCACGGCGCGCGACGAGCCGCTCACGTCGAGGGAGCGCACACGGAACTGGATGCGACTGTCCTCGATCGGGTCCGCCCGCTCCACCGACGCCACCTCGATGACGACCGTGGTGCCGGCGGGGATCTCGGCGCCGTTGCTGCCCACGGTGGGCTCGCTGACCGTCGCCGTGAACTTGTCACCGGCGAGCGCGCTGGCAGCGCACACCTTCGCGTTGGTGGTCATCCCCACCTGGGTGCCGGCGCCGATCACGCCATTCGCCGGCGCTGGTGCCGGCGCGGGAGCTGGCGCGGACTGGACGGCCGCCGGCGCCGGTTCGCGCGGCGTCCGGGCGACCGGCGCGGGCGGACTCTCGCGACGCGGCGTGGGCTTCGGCCGCGGCGTGCTCACCCTGGGCGGCTCGGGACGCCGCGTCGGGGCGGCGGGGGCAGGCGCCGCGGATGCATTGGCGCCGATCGGCGCATCGTTGAACACCACGGGCCCCGTGCCGGGGCGCTGCGCCATGGCGAGGTCCTGCGCCAGCGTCGAATCCGCGGGCGGCGCCGGCTCGCGGTCGCGACAGCCGACAGCCAGCAGCAGGGCGGCAGCCGGCAGGAGAAGGCGACGGGGGAGGGGAGAGAGGGCGGGCATGGCGAATGATACCCGGGGTCGGCGAGGGAGTTCGGGAAGGCCGGAAGGCCGGAAGGCGGGAACGTCAGGCTGTTTCCCACCTTCCCGGCTTCCCGCATTCTCACCTTCCGCTTCCAAGCGCCAGCTCCGTCTGCGGCAGCACCGGCTCGATCACCGCTCGCACCCGCGCGGCAATCGGGTCGATGGTGGACGGGTCGCCCACCAGGTCGTAGTCGCGCACGTCGAGCGCGAGCACGGGACAGGCGCGGAAGCGGCTGATCCAGCGGTCGTAGCGCGCGTGCAGCGCGGCCCAGTACGACTCCGGGGTCTCGCGTTCCTTCGGGCGGCCGCGCAGGCGGATGCGGGCGACGATCACGTCCAGCGGTGCGTGCAGGTAGACGAGCAGTCGCGGGGGGCGCGCGGCGGGGGAGTGCAGCAGCTCCACGTACAGCCGCTGGTACAGCTCCCACTCGAGGTCGGACATCAGCCCCTCCTCGTGGTGGCCCCGGGCGAAGATCTCCGCGTCCTCGTACCACGTGCGGTCGAGGATCCAGCTTCCTCCCGCACCGCGGATGCGGCGCATGCTCTCGAAGCGCGTGGCGAGAAAGTGGAGCTGCAGCGGCAGAGCGAACTCGCGCATCGCGTCCGCGCCGCCGCCGTAGAAGCGCTCGAGCCACGGGTTCTCCTCGTCCACGCTCTCCAGGGCGTGCTGGAGGCCGAAGCGCGCCGCGAGCGCGCGGGTGAGGGTGCTCTTGCCCGAGCCGACCATGCCGGCGATTCCGATGAGCATGCGGCAAGATATCGCGCCGGCGCATCCTCGTTCAGGCGCGAGCCCCACCTGCCGATACTGTGAAGTACCGGGCGCCAGCCCGGTTGCCACCGCGTCGCCCGGCGCGTCCTCCCTCTGCGCCGACCCCTCCTCGGTCGCCCTTTCCCGCTTCACGTACCGCCGGCAATGGTCGACCCCACGGCGCAGCTGCGTCAGACGTCAGAAATTCCCGCTGCGCGCCGCGGCCCCAGCATCCAGCTGCGGCTCCTGCTGCTCGTCATCGCGGCCGCGCTGCCGGCGCTGCTCTTCTCCGTCTTCCAGGCGCGCACCACGAGCATGGTGGAGCGTGACAACGCCGAGCAGCGCGCGCTCCAGCTGGCGCGCCGCATTGCCACGCGCGTGGACGACCACGTCAACACGGTGGACGCGCTGCTCGTCTCCCTCACCCGCACGGTGCGGCTGGACGAGGCCGGCGGCGCCCACAACGACTCCCTCCTCGCCTCCATCAGCCGCGACCTCGGCACGCGCTTCCTCAACCTCTCGGTCGCCACGGCCGATGGCTGGGTGGTGGGGCTCTCCAACGCTGCGGGCTCCCGCGAGCGCCGCATCTCGGTCAACGACCGCAGCTACTTCCGCGAGGCCATGGCGCGGCGCGGGCTCGGTATCGGCAAGCCGATGATCGGCCGCGTGAGCCACGAGTATTCCATCGCCCTTGGCCGCGCCATCCTCGATCACGACGGGAAGCCGATCGGCACCGTGGCCGCCTCCACGCTGCTCGACCAGCTCCAGGAGATCCTGATCCCGAACGACCTGCCCAGGGGCGCGGTGGTGACGCTCACCGATGCCGATGGGACAGTGCTCGCCCGCACCGAGGACGCGGAAGCATGGATCGGTCACGACATCAGCGCCCTCGCCACCATGCGCAAGGCGCACGGCTCCCGCGAGGGCGTGATGGAGATGACGGGCGCCGACAGCGTGACGCGTCTCTCCGGCTACGCCACCGCCTCGCGCGTGCCGTGGCAGGTGTTCGTCGGCATCCCCAGCGACATCGCGCTCGAGCGGGTGCGGGAGCAGGAGCGCACCGCGCTCCTGCTCGGGCTCGCGTCGCTGGCGGCCAGCCTGCTGCTGGCGTGGCTGCTGGCGCGCGGGATCTCCGGTCCCGTGCGCGCCCTCACCGCCGACGCCGACGCCTTCGCAGCCGGCGACCTCGCGCGCCGCACCACGGTGCGCGCCGACGGCGAGCTGGGCGTGCTCGCGCACACCTTCGACCGCATGGCCGACGCGCTCGAGCGGCGCAGCGACCAGCTGATGGCGAGCGAGGAGCGCTACCGCAGCCTGTTCGACACCCTGCCCCTTCCGATGTGGGTGGTGGATCGCGAGTCGCTGCGCTTCCTCGCCGTGAACGAGGCGGCGGTGGCCCGCTACGGCTACACGCGCGACGAGATGCTGTCCATGACGGTGCTCGACATCCGCTCGCCGGAGAACCACCAGCACGTTCGCGAGATGATGGCGATGGACCGCGAGCGCACGCTGCGCGGCAAGCTGGCGCGTCACCTGACGCGAAGCGGCGAGGAGCTGGAGGTGGAGATCAGCTCCGACGACTTCAACTACGGCGGCCGCCGCGCGCGGCTGGTGGTGGTGAACGACGTCACCGAGCGCCGCCGCACCGAGCAGGCGCTGCTCGCGTCGCAGGAGCAGCTGCGCCAGGCACAGAAGATGGAAGCGGTCGGCAGCCTCGCTGGCGGCATCGCCCACGACTTCAACAACCTGCTCACGGCGATCCTCGGCTACTGCGACCTTGCACTGGAAGGCATCCCCGCCGAGAGCACGGCGAGCCAGGATGTGGCCGAGGTGCGCCGCGCCGCGCAGCGTGCTGCCGAGCTCACGCACCAGCTCCTCGCCTTCAGCCGCCGGCAGGTGCTGAAGCCGCGCGTCTTCTCCCTCGGCACGGCGCTCGAGCAGACGGAGAAGATCCTCCGCCGCCTGATCAGCGAGAACATCGCGCTCGAGCTCTCGGTGTGCGCGCCGCAGGCGCAGGTGTGCGCCGACCCCACCCAGGTGGAGCAGGTGATCCTGAACCTCGCCGTGAATGCGCGTGACGCCATGCCGCGCGGCGGACGGCTGCGCCTCTCCACGGGCACCATCACCTTCGAGGAGCCACACGGCGTCGCCGGCGCGAGCCTGCCCGCCGGCACCTACGCCATGCTCGCCGTCTCCGACACCGGCACCGGCATTGCGCCGGAGATTCGCGACCGCCTGTTCGAGCCCTTCTTCACCACGAAGCCGCGCGGCCAGGGCACCGGTCTCGGCCTCGCCACCGTGTACGGCATCATGCAGCAGAGCGGCGGTGGCATCGAGCTGGCAAGTGTGCCTGGCAATGGAACGACGTTCATCCTCTACTTCCCGATCGCCGGAGAAGACCATGCTCCGGAGCTGGTGACCTCCTCGGTGCAGCGCGACGTCCAGCAGCGTGGCGAAGGAACGATCCTCCTCGCGGAGGACGACGATGCGGTGCGCGCCATCGCGCGGGAGACGCTGGAGCGCGCCGGCTATCGGGTGCTCGCCGCCGCCGACGGCTCCGCCGCGCTCGCCCTGGCCAGCTCGCACGACGGCCCGATCGACCTCCTGCTCACCGACGTGATCATGCCGGGGATGAACGGCCGCGAGCTGGCCGCCACGCTCACGCGGCGCCGACCGGGAATCCGCGTGCTCTACGCGTCGGGCTACACCGACAACATGCTCGAAGGGCAGGGCGCCCTCATCCCGGGTGTCACCCTGCTCGACAAGCCGTTCACCCCCGCCGACCTGGCGGCGAAGGTGCGCGACGTGCTTGCGGGGGCGCATGCCGCCTGAGACGATTCCCGCCGCCGCGGCCGCGCAGTGGGCCGAGCTGAGCGACGCGCTGCTCGCCGGGCTGGTGCACATGCTCAACAACCGGGTCACCGCACTGAGCGTGTGCGCCGAGCTGGCGGCACTCGGTGACGACGAGATGATCACCGGCGGGGTGCTGACCACCGAGATGCAGCGGCTGCAGCACGCCAGCGCCCTGCTCGGCCTCCTCCCCTCGCGCCCGCACGCGCCGGAGGCGCTCGAGCTCCGTCCGGTGCTGGACGACGCGATCGCCCTGCACTCGCATCATCCGCGCACGCGCCTCGTGCCCTGCGACGTGGGCGTGGAGGACGGGATGCAGCCGGTGCGCGCGCCACGGTGGGCGATGTTGCGCCTCATGCTCGTGCTCGTGGACGCCGCGAAGGCGGCCGCGTCCGATGCTGGACGCCCGGCCGGCATCCGACTCACCAGCGACGAGCGCCAGGCGCGTGTGCACGTGCGCACGCCCGACGACGTCGGCCCCTACGGGGCGGCGATGGCGGCGCTCTGCGACGGCGGATTCTCCCGCCAGGGCGAGGAGGTGGTGCTCACCCTCCCGACGCTCCGCTCGCTGCGCGAGCGGGAGCGCGGCGCTACGGGCGGCTGATCAGGCGCAGGCGAGCGCCGGGCTGATCGTGGCGCGGAGGCGCGACAGCGCCCGCGCGCGAAGCTGCGAGACACGCGACTCGCTCACGCCGAGCAGCTCGCCGATCTCCCGCGACCGCAGTTCCTCGAAGTAGTACAGCGCGAGCACCGTGCGCTCCTGGTCGTCGAGATCGAGCATCGCGTCGCGCAGGAGGGCGATCTCGTCCTCGCGCGCGATGCGCTCGTCCGGCAGCTCGTCGTCGCTGCCCAGCAGCTCGGCGCGGGTGAGGCGCTCGTCGTACGAGGCGCGGGAGTGGCCGTCCAGCGGCAGGTGCACCGCGTTCTCCACGTCGGCGGTCCAGCGGAAGAGCGTCGCGCTGTCCACGCCGAGCGCACCGGCCAGCTCGTGGCTGGACGGATCGCGGCCGAGCGCGTGCATGAGCGACTCGCGCGCCTGG
>CAMLIU010000128.1 GCA_946479995.1 uncultured Gemmatimonadota bacterium
CCGAGCTGCGGGAGTTCGACAACCGCGTGCGTGCCGTGACGGCGGAGGAGATGCTCCGGGTAGCTCGTGAGTACTTCGACGAGGCTCGGCGGGTGGAGGGAATTGTGCGGGGGACGGGGAAGGCAGTATGACCTACTTCGGCACCGGCTCGAGCATCGCCTTGCCGGCAACGAAGCCGCCGGGTGCATAGCGGTACCAGGCCCGATTGCCGAACTCCTTCTTCAGCAGCGAATCGCGCGCCCCGAAATCGCGTGCAAACACGATTGGCCCATCAAGGTGGCCGGCCCCGTCGACGCGCTGCTCGAGCAGGAAGATGGCGTACGGCATTCTCGCCCCGGTGAGGTCTCCTGCCGCCGCGGCCTGACATTGCGGTGGGTTGGGGCCATCTGGCGCGCGAGCGATTCGTGTCTCCGCCAGCCGATCGGGCATCGGAACCGTGGGACCGGCAGCAGCGGCCCGGTCGAGAATACGTGTGCGCAACGCGGCGGTGTCGACAGTGACCTCGGCGTCGGCGGAATCGAGCTCCAGCTGGAGCACGCAGCCATCCAGCGTGTTCACGAGGCGCTCGGCATCGAAGAAGGGCACGCCCAATGCGACGAGGCGCGCCGCCAGGCGCTCATGCCAGGACTCCTGGATGAAGACCACGGCGTTGTCTATTCCCATCCGCCGAAGCTCTGCACCAACATCCACCTTGTACTGGCTGCGCAGGTCGTGGAACATCTCCACGCGGCCGGGCACGCTGCTGAATCGTAGCGGGATGAGCCAGGCGCAGAGCACACATGCCGGGACGATTGCCTGAAGGGTGCGCCGCCGCGTGCCGGAGTATCGCGCCGCGGCCTCGGGCAGTCGTGCGGCAGCGAGAATGAAGACCGGTGCCACGGGAAACAGAAAGCGCGGTCCATCGAAGAAGCCGGGATACCAGTAGGCCCAGTATCCGAGAAGGAAGGAGCCGGCAAGCGCGAGCAGCAGCGTATCCCAGCGCGTAGCGCGCCGCAGCGTGGCCAGCGAGAGCACGACAACGGCCATGCCAGGCACCGGCCACTCGAAAAGGAAGCGGTCAAAGCGAAGCAGATAGCCGGACGTGAAGACCAGACCACGTCGCGGTGTATGCAGCTTTCCCATCGGGTCGACGTGGAAACCAATGCCGTGGGCGGCTCCGTGGGCTGCCTCGTACGCGAACAGCAGTGGGTGTCCGGTGGTGCGCGCATTCGCCCAGAGCAGGATGGCGATCGGGACTGCACCGCTCACGCACTGGACCGCCAGGGATCGCAGCCGCTCGGGGGAGCGGTACGACCGCGCGAGCTGGAAGACGGCGATCGGCGCCGCCACCAGCACGGCGTCGTAGGGCCGGACCAGCGCAACTGCTCCCACCGCCAGGCCGAGCAGTGCAGCGTGCATCATTCGCTCCCGTCCGGAAGCGAGGTCCCAAGCTGCGAGCTCGGCCAACGCGGTGAGCGTCAGCAGCAGCGTTGGCGTGTGGCTCAGCTGCGTTGCGCCGAGCAGCAGCACGAATGGTGACAGTGCGAAGAGCAGCGTTGCCGCACGCGCGGTGGCATCGCCGAATGCCATTCGCACGAATCGATAGAGTTGCCAAGTGGCGAGTCCCAGCAGGACCGGATTGACGAGCCACGCCGCGTTGATCGCAAGTCCGATGGCGTGGAGTGCCGGGCCGCCGATAGGGAACTGCGAGAACCAGCGTGGCCCGCTGTCCATCACGCCGAACACGTTGAAGAACTCGGAGTGCTCCGGGCGAGGGATGGACAGCCGGCCTGCGAGCAGCATGCGAGCGTGCCAAGTCATCGCCATCTCGTCGCCGGTAAACGCCTGGCCGGCGTAGCAGTACAGGGCAACGAATATTCCCGCCGCGCACGTGAACAGGCTCGTCGCGAGCACGAACCAGAAACGCGGCACGCGGCAGACGGCCGCGGCGGCCCCCGTCAGAAGGCGATCAACTGCGGCACCCCACCGATCCGAGATCGCCCAGAGCAGCGCCACCAGGAGGCCGCCGTACGCGATCCAGATGAGGACGGCGCCGCGCCACCAGACAATCTCGTGGCCTCCCGTGAGCAGGTTGGCGAGTGGCACAATCCCGAGCAACGCGAATACCACCGCGGCCACGCGCTGGGCCAGCAAGTGCCACTTCCGTGACGCATCTTCACCGGAAGACTCGCCCAGAGACGTCGTCATCGATTGCCCGTTCTTCGGCGACTCACGGGTGATGCTGCCTTGCGGGGCGTGGTGGAATCCTGTTTCGACGTCGTGTCGATCTGCACTCCTGGTGCCCCCACGGGCGCAGCCGACTCGCGCAGGCCCTTCATGGCGCGCATGATGGCGAATGTCGCGCGGCGGAGGTGGCCGTCGGCGGCGCGGAGGCCGCGGATCACGCCGTAGTCGCCAGCGTCCCACACGATGAGCCCCTTGATGTTCGGCCGGCTCGTGCCCCATGCGATGGCCGCCCAGATCGCGCGCTCCTGGCTCTGCTCCCCGTGCGCCTCCGGATATCCGCCGGCGGCGAAGATCCAGTGGTCCTTCGACGAGTTGGACACGCGCATCCAGCGGTCGGCGGCGCCGCGCTCGGCGTCGAGCGCGCGCACTCCGCTCGGTGACGGGAACAGCGTGAAACCCACGAGGTCGATCGGCGAGCCCTTTGCGGCGGCCCACGCGTACAGCGTGCTGTCGCGGCTGTCGTAGGCCGACGCCGACACGCCGATCCGGGTGCGCGGACGGATGCGCTTGATGATCGCGGCGGCGCGGGTGAGGTAGCTCTCCCAGTACTCGGGTGCGTGCTGCCCCGCGGCGCGCGTGCCCGCGGTGTACGGGTCCTGTGCCGGCAGGATGACGTCGGGGCGGAGGCGCCGCACCACCTGGTCGAGGGTGCGGAGGCGCCTCACGTCGTTGAAGGTGCGCCCCGGGAGGGGGATCAGCGGCTTCGCATAGCCCAGGGTGAGCATGATGCGCGTGCTGTCGTTGCGCATGAGCTCCAGCACGCGGGCCAGGGAATCGAGCGCGGAGTTGCTCATCGCCTCCGGCACGATGACGACGTTCACCGTGCTCACGCCGAGCGAGTCGGCGAGCGCGAGGTCCTGCTTCACCGCGAGCTGCGCCGGCGGGCCGGTGAGGTCCTCGAAGATCCGGAGGCCGATCTCGAAGTCGCCGGCCGGCCGCTCCTGCAGCCGCTCGGTGGCGGGATCGTGCGTGCGATAGGAGTTCACCGCCTGGTCGGCCGGGTTCAGGCTCGTGATGAAGATGATGATCCACCCGCCGGCGATGAGCGCCATGACGAAGCGGAAGGTGGCCGCCGAGCGACGCAGGGCCGGAAACGCCGGCGCGATCATCGGTGTGAAGAAGAAGAACGGCGAGCCGAGGATGAGGGGCGACTGGGTGACGAAGGTGAACGTCGCGGTGGTGGCGGCGAGGAAGATGAGGGCGGCGTGCGGGAGCGGCGCGCCGCGCGCGCTGACGAAGCGGAGCACGGCGTCCACCGCGATCATCACGTCGTATGCGGCGATGAAGAAGCCGAGGAAGGGGTTCACGAGCCGGCGCGCCGCGGCGTAGAGCGCCTGGAGCGCAAACAGCACCACCGTGACCGGCCAGATGAAGTCCACCTGGATGATCGCGCGCCCCGTGATGCTGCTCGTGGCAGCGAGGTGGATGATGAGGGCGGGCAGGATGAGGAATCCGGCGAGCGCCGACAGCATGGCGAAGCCGCGCGGCAGCGCCTTCACGTGCGCGATGCGGGCGGCGAGGACCACGTCCCACGTGAGGACGACGAAGACGAGCAGGACCTGGACGAGCGGCAGGAAGGAGCGGAGCATCAGCCGCGTGCCCTCGCATCGCTGGTGACGGCCGACGGACAGAGGCGGCGCACGAACACGTCGAGCGCCTTGGCGGCGCCGGCGGCGTCGCGCGTGAGGACGTCCACGAGGGCAAGCCCGCGGTCGGGGAGCGAGTGGATGCTCACGTGACAGGGATCGAGGAAAAGAAGGGCGGACACGGCTCCCGCGGGCGCGACGCGGATGTGGGGTGCACCCTGCGGGTTGAGGCCCGCCGCGCCCGCGGCGGCGATGAGCAGGCCGCTCAACAGCGCGGCATCGCGCAACGGACCGGATCCGATACCGGCCAGGTCGGCGGTGACGTGCGTGAGCGTGTCGGCCTGCGCATGGTCGCTGGAGTTCACGGGCGCCAAGGTAGAGAGTGGTCGGAACAGGAGCAATGCCGATGCCGCTCCACGGCGCGCGCCCGCTTGGTGGCGGTTATCATTCAGCACGATGACAGCGCGCCGCACCCTGGGGACCATTCCCAACCTGATCTCCGCTTCCCGCTTCTTCCTCGCCGCCGGCTTCGTGGCCGCCGGTGCGGTGGAGGCGCGCATCGGGCTCATTGGCGCCGCCGCAGTCACCGACGTGCTCGACGGATGGCTGGCGCGGCGCGTGAAGGCCACCTCGCGCTGGGGGGCGCTGCTCGATCCGATCGCCGACCGCGTGTTCGTGCTCACGGTGGTGGGCACCTTCCTGTTCACGGGCGCGCTGAGCACCACGGCCTACTTCATCCTCATCTCGCGCGACCTGGCCACCGCTGTGGGATTCCTCGTCGCGAAGACCATCGCCTGGCTCAAGCCCGTGCAGTTCAAGGCGCGGCCGATGGGGAAGGTCGTCACCGTGCTGCAGCTCCTCACCCTGCTGGCCGTGCTGGCGTGGCCGGATGCGGTGACGGTGCTGCTCGCCGCGGTGGCCGTGGCGTCGGTGCTCGCCATCGTGGACTACACCCTCGCGCTCTGGCGCGCGCGCGTCCGGTGAGCGGCGCGCGACGGGTGGTGTGGACGGCGTGCATCCTGCTCGCCGGCGTGGCCACGCGAGCGCAGGCGCAGGTGCCTGCGCCCACCGTGCAGCCCGAGCTCCGGTTCGACGTGATCGCCGGCCACGCGCCAGCGGTGCAGGCGGGGGCCGGCGTGCAGGTGCCGATGGGCTACTACGTGCGCGTGGGCATCGTCGGCGCGGTGGGCGTGCCGACCGGTGCCGGCGTCCCCTCGCCGCGCCGTGCCGACGCGCGAGCCGACCTTCTCGTCCGCTTCCTCCTCGATCCCTTTCGCCAGAGTCGCTACGGACTCTCCATTGGCGGCGGCTTGAGCGCGCGGGCGGAGCCCGGGGATCGCGTGCGGCCACGCCTGCTGGTGGCGATGGACGTGGAGGGGCGCCGCTCCTCGCATGGCCTCGTACCGGCACTGCAGGTCGGACTCGGCGGCGGGGTGCGCGTGGGCGTGATCCTGCGCCGCGGCGCGCGCCTGATGCGCTGACACGTCCTTAAACGCGGACGCCCCCGCGACTTCCGGGGGCGTGTCGTCTTGCTGATCTATTTCCAGACGGGCCCGAAGGTCATGCCGCGGAGGCGGCGTCGCTCTCGGTGCGCGTCTTGGGCGGCTGGGCGAAACGGAGACCAAGGGTCTTCAGCTCCGCGACCTGCTGCTCGCTCAGCTCGGGGAACCGGTCGGACATGTACTTGATGGTGTCGGTGAACCACTCCTCGATGTGCTCGGGCTGGGCACCTACGACACCGCACCGCATGATGTGCTGGAAGAGCTCGTCGCGGGCCTGCTCGAACG
>CAMLIU010000129.1 GCA_946479995.1 uncultured Gemmatimonadota bacterium
CCACCATGTCCATGTTGAGCTGCGCCACGATCGAGTCGCGCGGCACGGTGGGGTGGTCGGTGAACCACTGCGAACCCCACAATCCCTTCTCCTCGCCGGTGTGCGACACGAACAGCAGCGAGCGGCGCGGACGCTCCGGAGCGGTCGCGAAGCGTTCGGCGATTTCGAGCAGCGCCACCGTGCCCGAGCCGTCGTCGTCCGCGCCGTTGTTGATCGAATCCGGACGCGCGCCGCCGTGGGCGCGTGTCAGGCTGTCGCGCAGGAAGCGGATCCTCGCCGCTTCGGCTGCGGTCGGCTCGCGCACGCGATCCTGAACGCCCTGCCGGCGGATCACCATGTTGTTCGCCAGCACGGAATCGTGGTCCAGCGGGCGCGACGTCATGCCGATGTGGTCGTTGTGCGCGCCGATGGCCACGTACTCGCCATTGCGTGCCGGGTCGCTGCCGCGAAGGATGCCGATCACGTTCCGGGCAGGATACGCCGACGGGGTGTCGACGAAGCCGACGTTGCCGGTCACCGTTGCTCCGGTCGCACCGACGCGCAGGCCGCCGAGCGAAGACACCTTGAGCATCCGCGCGGCAACCGCGGGCGAGACGATCATCACCGCCGGTCCCACGGCGACGTTCGGCTCCGATCGCGGATGCGTCTGCGCGCCGAGCAGGCGCGCCATCGAGGATTCGCTCAGCCCTTCCAGTGCGACGCCGGCGAGCCCGGCGGCGGAGGCGTACTGCTTCATCGGCCCTTCCAGGTAGAACCGGAAGTCACCCGCGCGCGCATTGGACGGCAGGGTGAAGACGACGAGCTTGCCCGCTGCCGCGTCCGGCGCGATCAGCTGCTCGCCGAGCTGCCCGCCGTAGACCACCTGCACGCCGTCGAGCGACCGCGTCGTCTCCCCGACGGGGAGAGACTGCCCTGCCGTGCCGGCGTAGATCGGAATCACGTCCGTGCCCAGCCGCAGCGGCACACCGTTCACGCTGAGCGAGCGCGTGCTGTCGATGCGCGAGATGATCACGGGGACGGTCTGGAAGTACGTCCCGTTCTCGCCGCCGGGTTCGAGGCCCATCCGCTTCATCTCGGCGGCGACGTAGTTGGTGCCTTTAACGTTGCCCAGCGTGCCTGCCTCGCGGCCGAGCATGGAATCGTCGGCGAGGATGTAGAGGCGCGTCATCGCGTCGGCGGCCGTGATGGCGCCGACGGTCGGTTGGGGGGCGTGGGTCCGCATCTCACCAGTGGGCGAGGCGGGGACGGCGACACTCGTTCCAGCGGTCGCACAGCCAGCGAGCAGTGCTGCCACCACCACTGCCACCGCCGCTGCCGAGCGCGACACGGGAATCCGGGAGAAGCATGAGATATCCATATGAGAAAGTATCACCCCGCGGCCCGACCGGCGCGACCTCCCTGACTCACCGACCCCGCTACCAAATAGATAGCTAGCTAACTATTATTCCTGCGTGTCCTCCGGCAACTCCGCCTCCCGTCGCGACGAGCTCGAGACTGCCTTCATCGGGTCGGTCAGCGCCCTGCGGCGCGAGCTGCGCCGCGTCTACGACCGTGAGCTCGCGCCCACCGGGCTCTCGCTCGCCCACGCCCACCCGCTCGTGCTCATCGCCGAGCACCCGACGCTGAGCCAGCGAGAGCTCGCCGAGCGTCTCGAGATAGAGGGGCCCACGCTCGTGCGGCTCCTCCACCAGCTGGGCGCGATGGGGCTCGTCAAGCGGGAGCAGAACCCGAACGATCATCGCGCCAACACCCTGCACCTCACCGCCGCCGGAAGGTCCACCGCGAAGCGCCTGCGTCGCGCCATGGATGCCGTGCGCGCGCGGCTCCTCGCCGGGGTGTCCGACGACGAGCTTGCCGACGCGCTTCGCGTGTTCGACGCGGTGCGAACCTCACTGACACGCGGCGACCTCGCCGCCACCGCTACCAATGGCTGAAGCCGTTCGAATAGTAGAGTTGCCGGCGGACGAGGAGCCCACTGCGGTCCTCGAGCCCGTCGGCCCGATACGCCACGAGGGCGCCGAGCATCGCTACATCATCGCCTTCGCGGTCGTGCTCGCCGCCGTGATGCAGGTGATCGACAGCTCGATCGTCAACGTCGCCCTCCCCGACATGATGGGGAACCTCGGCGCGAGCCTGGACGAGATTGCGTGGGTCTCCACGGGCTACATCCTCGCCAGCGTCATCGTCATCCCGCTCACCGGCTTCCTCGGCGACCTGTTCGGGCGGAAGCGCTACTTCGTCGGATCCATCATACTCTTCACCGCCTCGAGCTTCTTCTGCGGCGCGTCGGGCACCCTCACGGAGCTCATCCTCTGGCGCATCGTGCAGGGCATCGGGGGCGGCGCGCTGATGACCGTGTCGCAGGCCGTGCTGTTCGAGTCCTTTCCGACGGAAGAGGCGGGCATGGCGATGGCGCTGTTCGGGCTCGGCGTGATGGTGGGCCCGACGATCGGCCCGACCCTCGGTGGCTGGCTCACCGACAACTATGGCTGGCCGTGGATCTTCTACGTGAACATTCCCGTCGGCATCATGGCGGCGGTGATGATCGCCGGCTACGTGCATGACCCCGCGCACCAGAAGAAGCCGCGCAGCATCGACTACGCCGGCATCGCGCTGCTCGCGATCAGCGTCGGCGCCCTGCAGTACGTGCTGGAGCACGGCGAGCGCGAGGACTGGTTCGCGTCGCACTTCATCCTCGCCCTCACTGTCATCGGCGTGCTCGGTGGCATCGCGCTCGTCTGGCGTGAGCTGACCACCGACCATCCGGTCGTCGACTTTCGCGTGCTGCGCCACCGGCAGATGTGGGTGGGAACGGTGCTGGGCGTCGTGATGGGCGTCGGCCTCTACGCCATGTCGTTCACGCTTCCGGTCTTCCTTCAGGGCAACCTGCGCATGACCGCCGAGCAGACCGGGCTCGTGCTGCTCCCGGGCGCGATCGCGACGGCGGTCTCGATGTGGGTGGTGGGGCGGCTGACGAAACGAATCGACCCGCGGCTGCTCATCGCCAGCGGCGCGCTGATCTTCGCCTATGCGGCGTGGGAGCTGTCGAAGATGACGAGCCAGAGTGGCGGCAACGACTTCTTCTGGCCACTCATCTTCCGGGGCGTTGGGCTCGGCCTGATGTTCGTGCCGCTCACGACCATCACCCTCGCCGAGCTTGCGCCAACCGAGCTCGCGCAGGGCACGGGACTGTACAACTTCTTCCGCCAGCTCGGCGGCTCGTTCGGGATCGCCGGCATCTCCACGCTGCTCATCCGCTTCACCGCGGAGAACCGGGCCAACCTGGTGCAGCACGTGTCGGCGTCCGACCCGACGAGCCTGGCGCGCCTGCAGGCGTTCACGCAGGGCATGGTGGCACGCGGCGCCGATCTCTGGACGGCGAAGCGGCGCGCCCTGGCGCTCATGGACGCTCAGCTCATGGGGCAGGCGAGCGTGATCGCGTATGGCCGCATCTACGTGCTGAGCGCGATCATCATCCTCGTGCTCATCCCGCTGCTCCTCCTCGTCCGCAAGACGAAGGGTGCCGCCGGGGCGCACGCGATCATGGAGTAAGGAACGCCTCGGCGAGACGCGGGGCCGCGCGCACGAAGGTATAGTCGCTGTTCACGAGCAGGGCGAGCACGAGCTTCTGCTCGGGATAGATGAGCAGGTACGCCGTGCCGCCCACCGAGCCGCCGCTGTGGTAGACGCGCTGGCGTCCGGCGGCGTCGCGATCCACGAACCAGCCCATGCCGTAGCCCGTCGCTTTCCCGTCCATGGTGCGTTGCGAGGTCCAGAGCATGCGCCGCGTCTCCGGCTTCAGCAGTGCGCCATCGAGGAGGAGCTGGCCCACGCGCGCCAGGTCCTCGGTGGTGGAGAGGAACCCGCCGCCGGCCCACTTGTAGCTGTTGTCCACGTACGGCGCGTTCACGATGCCGTTCCCGCTGTCGGCGTGCGTGTAGAAGCGCGCGCGAAAGGGCACCAGGCTGTCCGCGTATTCCGCGACGGTATGCTGGAGCCCGAGGGGCTCGAAGACGCGCTTCGTCATGAACTGCACGAACGGCTCCCCCGCTGCCGACTCCATCGCGGCGCTGAGGAGGTTGAAGCCGTACGAGGAGTAGGAGAAGCGCGTGCCCGGTGCGAACAGCAGGGTGTCACCCTTGAAGATGTCCAGCGCCTCGGTGACGGTGGCGTAGTGGCGCTGGATCAGCATCTCGTTCCCGCGATAGTGCCGGATCCCGGCCACGTGGCCGGCGAGCTCGCGCGCCGTGATCGGCTGCCGCTTCACGGGAAAGGACGGCACATAGCGCTGGATCGGCGCGTCGAGATCCAGCTTTCCTTCCTGCACGAGCAGGCCGAGGCCGATTGCGGTGAGCGACTTGGACACGCTGCCGATGCGGAAGCGCGTGAGCGGCGTGACGGCCACGCGCTGCTCCATGTCGGCCCAGCCGAATCCCTCGCTCCAGACCACCTCGCCATCCTTCACCACGGTGATCGAGGCGCCCGGCGCCCCGAGCGCCCGCATGGTGTCGAGGATGAAGCGGCGGTCGGCGAGGATGGCCGACGCATGATCGCTCGGTTGCCCGGCGACCGCCGCCGTCGGCATGCGTGGCGGCGCCGACACCTGCGCCCTCGCGCCCGTGGCGGCCGCGGCGACGAGGAGGACTGAACGGAGCAGGTGGTTGACGCGAATCATCGCGAGGAGGGCCAGTCCTGGCGCACGAGATCGGCGGCAAGGTCGTGCCGGCTGGCGGCTCTCGCGAGCGCCCGGTCCAGGTCGAACAGCACCGAGAGCCGGCGCGTCCGTTCCGCGAACGAATCTTCAGTCGTGCCACCCTCTCCTGCGGAGAGGGTGGCCTCAGCCTGCTTGTGCATCGGGCAATCGGTGCGCGCCTGGGCAGAAGCCGTGCGGGCGCGGGGAGCCACACTCGTCGTGGCCCGCTCGATCCGCCTCCGCACGGCGAGCCGGGAAGATGCAGAGGTCAGGCGCGATGCGGAAGGATCAGAAAGCGCTGGAGCCCGACGGTCTCCCGGGCTCCAGAG
The DNA here is from genome assembly GCA_946479995.1 of uncultured Gemmatimonadota bacterium. The sequence goes on from CAMLIU010000129.1 coordinate 5,023, forward strand.
AAAGGAACAGGGGCGGAGAGCCCTGAAGCTCTCCGCCCCTGCGCCTTCATCAAGAAGGCGATCGACGAGGGACTACGCAGCCATCCGTCGCGTCAGATATCCAGGTTCGACGCGAACTTCGCGTTCGTCTCGATGAACAGCCGCCGCGGCTCGACCTCGTCGCCCATCAGCGTCCGGAATGCCTCGTCCGCCTGGACCGCGTCCTCCACGTTCACCTTGAGCAGCGTGCGCGTGTTGGGGTCCATCGTCGTGTCGAAGAGCTGGTCGGCATTCATCTCGCCGAGGCCCTTGTAGCGCTGCAGGTTGATCCCCGTCTTGCCGTCGGGTGACAGGCGCTTGGCGATCTCGTCGCGCTCCTTGAGGTCGAAGGCGTAGTACGCCTCCTTCCCCTTCGCCACCCGGAAGAGGGGTGGCTGCGCGATGTACACGTAACCCGCCTCGATCAGCTCCGGCATCTGCCGGTAGAAGAAGGTGAGAAGAAGCGTGCGGATGTGCGCGCCGTCCACGTCGGCATCGGTCATGATGATGACCTTGTGGTAGCGCGCCTTCGTGACGTCGAACTCGTCCT
>CAMLIU010000130.1 GCA_946479995.1 uncultured Gemmatimonadota bacterium
CGGACGTTGCGCGCCAAGGCGCTCGCCAAGCTACGCGCCTTTCCCGGCTTGTTCGACCGCAACAGTCTCGAGCGCGCGCGCACGCTGTTCGATTTTGATGACGCCGTCACGGCGCCCGTTCACGGGTTCCTGAACGCGCGCGACTATTATTCCCGTTCCAGCTCGCTCAGCTTCCTGACCAGCGTTCGACGGCCCACGCTCCTGCTCAGCGCGCGCAACGACCCATTCCTGCCTTCCGAAGTGCTCGATCATGTCGCTGATATGGCGCAGACCAACAGCTGCATTCACGTCGAATTTCATGAGCTCGGTGGCCACGTGGGGTTCGTGAGCGGCCTGAGCCCTTTCCGTCCGCGCTACTACGCCGAGTGGCGTGTCGTGGACTTCCTTGCCCGGGAAGTTCATGTGAAGTTCCCGGCCCATTGCGCTTCGACCGCGTGACTCCCTGACCGCCTTCGCCGAGGACCTCGTCATGCCGCACTCGCGCCATCCGCTCCGTGCAGCTTTTGGTCTGCTTCTGCTTCTCTGTGGCTTGTCTCTTTCGACTGTCACCGGGTGCGCGCAACGGGCGCCGTCGGCCGACGCACACGCCGGTCACCTGCCCGAGGTGTCGGCGGCGAGCGCTGGCGAGGTGTCGCCGAGCGATTCCGCGCTGCCGGCCGGTGCCACCGACGTCGCACAGCGCCTCGCCAGCTCTCCGCGGCATGGCGAGTACGTCATGATCCCGACCGGTGCGGGGGACAGCGTTCGTGCGTGGGTCGTGTATCCGGAACGTTCCACGAAGGCACCCGTCGTCGTGGTGGTGCACGAGATCTTCGGGCTCTCCACCTGGATCCGCGGCGTGGCCGACCAGCTCGCGGCCGATGGGTTCATCGCCATCGCGCCCGACCTGCTCACCGGCAAGGCGGCGCCGGCGCCCGGCACCGATACGCTGACACAGGCCGTCGCAACATCCACCATTCGCACGCTCAAGCCGGAGGACGTCCAGCGTCAGCTCGCCGCAGTCGGCCAGTACGGGATGTCGCTCCCGGCCGCTCAGCACTCCTACGGCATCGTCGGATTCTGCTGGGGCGGCGGGACGTCGTTCAGCCACGCGGTGATGAGTCCGGAGGGCCTGCGCGCTGCGGTCGTCTATTACGGCACGTCGCCGGAGCTCACCTCGCTGAAGGACGTGCGTGTGCCGGTGCTCGGCCTGTACGCGGGTGACGATGCGCGCGTGGGCGCCACCGTTCCGGCCGCCGACTCCGCCATGCGCGCGATGGGCAAGACGTTCGATGTGCACACTTTCGCTGGCGCCGGCCACGGATTCCTTCGCCAGCAGGACGGCAAGAACGGCGCGAACATGGCGGCGACCCGCCAGGCGTGGCCCCTCACCATTGACTTCTTCCGGAAGAATCTCCCTCGCTGATGTCGTACCTGTTTTTAGCTGCCCTCATTGCAGGCCTGCTGCTCGGCGTCCGCCTCATGTTCTTCGGCGCCGAGCGCCGCCGCCGCCGCACTCATGGCGAGCTTCCCCTCCGACGATGGGAGCCCGCGGTCGTCGGCTTTCTCGTCATGTTCGGGATCTCGGGCTACCTGCTCACGCGCCAGAGGACCATGGGCGCCGGAGCCAGCGCCGCGACCGCGCTCCTGCTCGGTATTGCGTGGGCGGGCGTGGTGACGCGCGTCGCGATCGCCACGGCGCGCGTCCAGCCGGAGCACGATCCCGAGGATCCGCGCTTCGTGCTGCAGGGGCACGTCGCGGTCGTGACAGCGGCCATCCCCGCGGGTGGCGAGGGGGCAATCGCGCTCCAGGAGGGAAACCGGTCGCGCTCGCTGCGTGCCCGCACCATCGATGACAGCGGAGTGGCTGCGGGTCAGGAGGTATGCATCGAGCGGGTGGATGACGAAGTGGCGTACGTCGAACCGTGGGCGGCGGTGGAAGCACGGCTCTGATCGTCGCGGCGGGGGCCGTGGCACGCCCTACGCATCCTGGCTTCCGCCGCGCACCACGGCCCACTCCCCTGCGCTGCCACGCTGCGAGGTGCTGTGTCCGATGCTGTGATCTTCGCCGCGATCTTCGTGGGATTCTTCATCCTCCGGGGAATCGCCGCGACCGTGTTCTTCTATTACATCCTCCCGCAAGGTGATCGCTGTCCCAACTGTGACGCGGTGACCCTGCGCGTGCAATCGCGCGGATGGAGGCTGATCATGCCGCATGTCCGGCCAAGTTGGTGCTACGAGTGCAACTGGCATGGACTGCTGCGCGAAGGTCCCCTCACGCCCGTCGCCACCTCGCCGGCGCTCACGAAGCAGTCGTGAGCCGCGTGCTTCCCATGGCGCGCACGGCCACGGCGAGCCACGTCGGCCAGCTTCCGCTCAGCTCGAAGTAGTCGTCGAAGTAGGTCAGTCCGGCACCTTCCAGCTCGTCGAGCAGTTCGCCCAGCGCATCCACGTCGTAGATGGGACCGAGCGCCAGCAGGTCACCCTCCACGCGGAACTCGGCATCGGTCAGACCGAGCCTGGTATCCAGCTCGGCGCGCACGAGTCCAGCGCGCTCGTAGGCCTCGCGGCGAAAGAACAGCGTCGGTACTCCCTGGGCGACGTCCAGCACGACGACCTCCGAGTTGCGTGAGCGGCCAGCGCGAACACCATGAACTTACGCCGATGTCCCGCGCTGCTCCACGGCCGGGAGCCGACGCTATCTTTTCCTGCATGTCATCGTCGTCATCGCGCGCCGCATCGTTCGAAGCCGTCTTCGACGTCATCGTCGTCGGGGCAGGGCACGCGGGCACCGAGGCCGCGGTCGCTGCCGCGCGACGCGGTGCACGGGTGGCCCTCGTGACGAGCGCGCTCGAGACCATCGGCCAGATGTCGTGCAACCCCGCCATTGGCGGTGTGGCCAAGGGCACGGTGGTGCGCGAGGTGGATGCGCTCGGCGGCATCATGGCCCGTGCGACGGACCTCGCCGGGCTCCAGTTCCGGATGTTGAACCGGAGCAAGGGCCCCGCGGTGTGGGCGCCCCGGGCGCAGTGCGATCGCGGGCTCTATCGCCGCGCCGTACGGACTCTGCTCGAGGAGCATGCCTCGCTCGAGCCCGTGCAGGGCACCGTCGCGCGCCTCCTCTTCGAAAGAGATCGGCTTGCGGGGGTGGAGACGCTCGAGGGCCGCCGGTTCGGTGCGCGCACCGTCGTCATCACCACGGGCACCTTTCTTCGCGGCCGCATCCACATCGGCACGACAAGGTCACTCGCGGGCGGTCGTGCCGGCGAGACGGCGGCGACACACCTCGCCGAGCAGCTCGAGGGTGTGGGGCTGACGGTCGATCGTTTCAAGACGGGAACGCCGCCGCGCATCGACGGCCGCACCGTGCAGCTCGACGCGCTGCAGCTCCAGGAGAGCGAGATCGAGGAGTTCGACTTCTCATGGTCGCACTTCTGGCCGACGCCACGCGTCGATCCCGCGGGCCACACGCGACATCCGGCGCAGCTGCCCTGCTGGATCACCTTCCTCGGCGCACCCGGCCGCGAGATCATCGAGCGGCATATCGGCGAGTCGGCGATGTACGGCGGCGCGATCAGCGCGCGCGGGCCGCGCTACTGCCCCTCGGTCGAGGACAAGATCATCCGGTTCCCGACGGCGGAGCGGCATCAGCTCTTTCTGGAGCCGGAGGGGCACGACACGCACGAGCTGTACGTGAACGGCCTTTCGACGTCGCTGCCGGCACCGGTGCAGCTCGAGATCCTGCGCTCCGTGCCCGGTCTCGAGCGGGTGCGCATGACGCGCGCTGGGTATGCCATCGAGTACGACTACTATCCGCCCACCCAGCTCGACGCCACGCTTCAGGTGCGTGCACTCCCCGGCTTGTTCTTCGCCGGTCAGATCAACGGGACCACGGGGTACGAAGAGGCGGCGGGGCAGGGTGTCGTCGCCGGTGCGAACGCGGCGGCAATGGCGCTCGGCCTTCCCCCGCTGCTCCTTGGGCGCGAGAGCTCCTACATCGGGGTGCTGGTGGACGACCTGGTGACACGTGGGGTGGACGAGCCGTATCGGCTCTTCACGTCGCGCTCGGAGTTCCGCCTGAGCATTCGCCAGGACAACGCGCTGCGTCGGCTCGCGCCAGTTGCGACGGCGCTCGACATGTACGACGCACGCGAGCGCACTGTCGTCGAGCGCCGCCTTGCGGCAGAAGACGAAGCGCGGCGCATCGCGGAGGCGACATCCATCACACCCGCACAAGCCGCTCCCCTCCTGGAGCGTGCGTCGAGTCGTCCACTGGAGCATGCGGTACGCGTCGCCGAAGTGGCGCGGCGACAGGGCGTGGCGCTGCTGGATCTGTTCCGGGCCGTGGGCGTCGCAGCTGACCTGCCCGGCGATGCCGTGGTGAGCACGGAGCTCGAGCTCAAATATGCGGGTTATTTCGAGCGCGAGCGCACGCAAGCCGACCGGTTGCGCCGCATGGGTGCGTTCGCACTGGACGAGCGGCTGCCGTACGAGTCCATGCAGTCGTTGTCGCTCGAGGCACGGCAGAAGCTCTCGCTCCTCAAGCCCAGCACTCTCGCCCAGGCGGCGGGCGTTCCGGGAGTGAGCCCGACCGATCTCCAGAACCTCGTCATCGAGATCGAGAAGCGGCGTCGCATGGCCACGGCCTCGGGCACGCTGGACGGCTGACGAGCCCCAGGCGGGAGGAGTCAGCCGTCTCTTTCGCACGAGGTGTGCACGTGAAGGGCGGTACGGCGTCTCCCTGATGGGCCGCTGCATCCCGTTCCTGTAGCTTTGCCGCAGCTCCGCGGAGTGCCTGTCGTTCCTTTCGTATCGTTGTGCTACTAATTCACTCGAGCTTCGAGGTGTTCTCCATGCTGAGCGTCCGACATGCTGTTCTCGCTTTTTCGTGCGCCATCGCGCCACTGGGGGTGCCGTCGGCTGCATCGGCGCAGATCCCCGTCGCATCGAGCATCGCCACGTCGGGAACCGGGGAAGCCAAGGTGACGCCGGATCGCGCCGCCGTGATGGTGAACGTGCAGACGCGGGCCGCGACAGCCGCCGCGGCTGCATCGGAGAACGCGCGTCGCACGGCCGCGGTGCTCGACGCTCTCGGCAAGCTTGGACTTCCTAAGTCGCAGCTCACCACCGAGGGATACACGGTTTATCCGGAAACGCGCTACGACCAGCCCGGCCAAGCGCCCAAGGTCACTGGCTATGTCGTCACGAATACCGTGCGCGCCGAAACGCACCGACCTGAGCAGGCAGGGGCGATCGTCGATGCCGCGTTGGGCGCGGGCGCGAACATGATCAACGGGCTGTCGTTCTATGCCTCCTCCATTGATGAACCGCGGCGCGTGGCGATCGCGGAGGCGGTCGCGAGTGCCCGGGCGGATGCAGAGGCGATGGCCAAGGCTGCCGGTGGCTCGCTTGGTACGCTTATCGAGCTCTCCACGCAGGGACCCACCGTGCCGCCGCGGCCCATGTACGACATGGGAGTGATGGCGCGCAAGGCGGAGGCGGCAGTGCCGACCCCGATGAACCCCGGCGAGCAGACGATCAACGTCTTCGTTAGCGCGCGCTGGCAATTTCTTCCTGGCCGCTGACGGTCGTCGTCAGCGGATGCCTTC
>CAMLIU010000131.1 GCA_946479995.1 uncultured Gemmatimonadota bacterium
AGCTCGCGCATCTGCGACGGCGGCACGAGCGTGTCGCCCTGGGCGGCGATGAGCGTCGTCGGCACCGCGATGTGCTCGGGAACCACACGGTGCAGGTCGCCCGAGAGCGACAGCGCGAGGAAGCGGGCGGGCGTCACCCGCTCGGCGAATCGTTCCCCGGCATGCCGCAGGTAGCGCTCGACGTCGAAGGTGGTCGCAGTCTCGCCGACGTGCATCGGGTCGACGGGCGGGAATCGCTCGGCGAACTCGCGTGCCGAGCGGTACGTCGTCATCGCCAGCCCGCGCGCAATGATCATCGCTTCCACCGCTTCGCCGGTGCGCAGCCCCAGCTCCACCGTGGCCCGCTGGAGCGAGCGCAGCGCGGTGGACATGGGGTACGCCTCGTGCGCGGCACTGATCACGACGAGTCGGCGCACGCGCTCCGGCCAACGCTCCGCCAGCGCCAGTGCCACCATGCCACCGTACGACGCGCCGATCGCCGCATCCAGCTGCTCGACGCCGAGCGCATCGAGCAGCTCCACGATCGCCGCCGCCTGGTCGTGCGTCGTGATCACGCGGGCGGGAAGTCCCTGCTCGTCGCATCCTCCGTCGAGGAACTCCACGCCGAGAACGCGACGCGTCGTCGTGTCGAGCGCTCGCCCGGCGCCTCCGATTCCCTCCCACCAACCCGGAGCGGGATCTTCGGCGCTGCTCAACACGTGGCGCGTCGCCGAGATGCCACCCAGGGCGAGCACCACAGGAGCCTCCACAGGCCCGATGAGCTCGAACTCGACCGACGGACGAGCGGCGAGTGCGAGCACACTCACGACACGACCCCGCGTGCGGCGGCGGCGAGGTCGCGGCCATCCCCGAAGAGCGACTCGTCCAGCCGTGCGGCGATGGCGTCTCCGCCCTGCGCATCCAGCTCGCCGAGGACGCGCTGCACCTCGAAAGCCGACAGGTTGCGCGCCACCGTCCAGGCGCGCGTGGCGGCGTGATCGGTGTAGACGAGACCGCAGCGCGGAATCGTGCGATGCAGCAGCCGCGGCGACGCCGCGACCTCGATTGCCCAGTCACTTGCCCGCGAATCTGGTCCGCACTTCGCCACGCCACGCCGGGACGGCTGCCGCGCGGTACAGACGAAATCCGCCAGCAGCGCCGTTGCCGTCGGAGCGCCGCCCGCGCCAGGTCCCGAGGCGGTGAGCGGTGCGCTCCAGCCGGTGTCCACCTCCACGTGGTTCTGCTCGTCGCGGACGCGACCCAGCGCGCTGGCCGTCGCGACGATCACCGGCTCCACGGTGGCGACGAGCGCCGAGTCGGCGAGCGTACACTCCGCCACCTGCCGCACCACGCCGCCAAGGCGCGCGGCCAGCCGCACGTAGCGCGCGGGATCGGGGAGCAGCGAGCGGCGGCTGACGTCGAGGGACTCGGGCGCCACTCCATACGCCGCCCACGCCACGAGCGCGATCTTCGCCGCCGCGTCCCGCCCGTCGAGGTCGCGCGACGCGTCCGCCTCGGCGAACCCGGCCGCCCGCGCCGCGGCGAGCGCGTCGTCCAGCGTGCACCCCTGCTCGAGACGACCGAGGACGAAGTTCGTGGTGCCATTCAGGATGCCACGCACGCGCGCCGGCGTCCCTCCTCCGAGCGCGTCGTCGAGCAGGCGCAGCACGGGAACGCCACCACCGACGGCGGCATCGTACCGCAGTGTTCCGCCGTGCTGCCGCGCGAGCGTGTGCAGCGCGCTGCCGTGCGCCGCGAGCAGCTCCTTGTTCGCCGTCACCAGCTCGCGTCCGTTGCACAGCGCCCATTCGGCGATGCGCCGCGCCGGATCAACCCCGCCGATCGCCTCGATCACCACGTCCGGCTCGCTGGCGAGGAAGTCGTCCAGCCGCGTGGTGAGCAACGCGTGATCGAAGTCGGCGGAACGCTCCTTCGCGAGGTCGCGCACCAGCACGCGCGTGATCTCCACGCGCTTTCCGAACCGTTCCTCGATCGCGCCTTGACGGGCGGTCAGCTCACGGAGCAGTGCGCTCCCCACCGCGCCACATCCGGCGAGCGCCACGCGCACGGTGCGGGTGGCGGCCCACGGCTCGACGACGTCCCTGCTGACTTCGGCAACGCTGCTCATGCGACGAATCCTCGCGATGATGCGATGCCGAAGGGTCGCTGCGGGCCGAAAACAAAAAAGCCCGGCGAGCCGCCAGGCATTCGCGTTTTAGCATTTGTTTAACGTGGCTGCAATAGGCGGCAAATGACCACGGACTGCCCTTCAATTGTCTGGCGACATGATAGGAACGTCGCCCGCCCGCGTCAAGTGTCGCCGAACAGCGCGTGCAGTCGGTCGTGGTCGTATCCGGCACCGAGCGCGAGCATGGCCTCGATCCGTGCCTGTCCCGGACGCCGACCGTAAGCGAAGATGGCGCCCGCGTCGAGAAGCTGCCGGCCGCCACCGGGATACGCGTAGCTCGCGCCAACCCGACCACGCTGCGCTCGTGAGCTGACGAGGATCGGCCGCCCGCTCTCCACCCACCGCACCACGCCCTCGAGCATCGCCGGTGGCACGTTGCCGCGTCCCATTGCGGCGAGGACGACCGCCTTCGCCCCGCTCTCGCGCGAGGCGTCGAGCAGCCGCGCATCCGCGCCTGCGTACGCCGCCACGAGATCCACCGGTGTCGCGGGCTGCTTCGGCATGATTGGCGCCGGCATGTGGCGCACCGCGCGGTGATAGATCACCTCGCCCTCGTCCACCTCACCCAGCGCACCCAGCCCGGGGCTCTCGAATGCGTCGCGCGCTTCCGTGTGCGTCTTCCCGACCTCGAGGGCGCTGTGAATGCGCTCGCCGATGCACACGAGCGTGCCACCGCCACGAGACTCCGGGCTCGCCGCCACACGCGTCGCGTCGAGCAGGTTCGACGGGCCGTCCCACCCGATGTCGCTCGCCGGACGCATGGCGCCGGTGAACACCACCGGCTTGTCGGCCGGCACCGAACGCGCCACGAGATACGCGGTCTCCTCCAGCGTATCGGTGCCGTGCGTGACCACCACTCCGTCCACCTCCGGACGCGCCAGGTGCTCGACGATCCGGTTGCGCAGCGACCACATGCGCTCCACCGTCATGTGCGGCCCGGGGAACCGGCCCCACTGCTCCAGCTCCAGCGCCGCCACCTCGCGCAGGCCTCGCGTGGCCTCCACGATCTCCTCGCCGCTCAGCGCTGGCACGGCGCCGCCAAGCGCGTCGTCGTGCTTCATCGAGATGGTGCCACCCACGAAGAGGAGAACGATCATCCGCAGAGCACGCTCCCGCCGTTCACGTTGAGGATCTCGCCGGTGATGTGGCGCGCGAGCGGCGAGCACAGAAAGAGGATCGGTCCCGCGATGTCGTCGGCCGAGGCGATCCGGCCGAGGGGAATGGACGACGCGATGCGCGCGCGTCCTTCACCCGCCATCGGCTCGGCGACCATGTCGGTGTCCACCCAGCCCGGTGCGATGGCATTCACCGTGATCCCGCGCGGCGCGAGCTCGACGGCGAGCGACTTCGTGAACGAGATCACCGCCCCCTTCGTCGCCGCGTAGTCGGCGTGCATCGCCTCGCCGCGCTGCCCCGCCGTGCTCGACACGAGCACGATGCGCCCACGATCCGACATCGCGCCGGCGACGGCACGCGTGGTGTAGAAGATGGAATCCATGTTCTCCCGGATCGTGCGCAGCCACCGTTCGTCGTCCATCTCGGTGAGCGGAACCTCCTCCGCCGGCCAGATGCCGGCATTGCCGACGAACAGGTCCAGCCCGCCGAACACGCGCAACGTCTCCGCCACCAGCGACTCGGCGCCCTCTCGGGTGGAGATGTCGGCGCCGAAAGCCTCGGCATGGACGCCGAACGCGCGCAGCTCCTCCACCACCCTGGTCGCCTCGGCCATGCGCGAGCGGTAGCCCACCACTACCTGCGCACCCGATTGGGCGAGCAGGCGTGCCGTCGCCGCGCCGATGCCGCGCGACCCTCCCGTCACCAGCGCGCGCGCGCCCGAGAGGTTGATCACAGCGTCCTCTCCACGGCGTCACAGATCACGTGCTCGATGCACAGGTGCAGCTCCTGCGCACGGTCGGTGCGTGACGTGGGGATGATCACGTTGTGGTCGGCGAGGGCTTTCAGCTCGCCGCCGTCGCGTGCGCTGAACGCCAGCACCTTCACCCGCTTCGCGCGGCCGAGGCGGCGCGAAGCACGTTGGGCGAGTTGCCGCTCGTCGAGTGGATGATCAGGAGGTCACCTTCCTTCGCCAGCGCCTCCACCTGCCGGGCGAACACGTTCTCGAAGCCGATGTCGTTCCCCGCCGCCGTCAGCAGCGAGGTATCCGTCGTGAGCGCGATGGCGGGATACGCGCGGCGGTTGCGCATGTAGCGCACCACGTACTCGGTGGCCATGTGCTGGGCATCGGCCGCGCTGCCGCCATTGCCGCAGAAGAAGAGCGTCCCGCCCTTCGTCACGGTGGACTGGACCATCTCCAGTGCACGATCCATCGTCGGGCCGAGCTCGGAAGCGACGCGTTCTGCCGTTGCCGCCAGCTCTCGCAGCGCTTCGGCGAAGGGTGAGGTCATGATGATCTCGTGTAGGGTTTTATCACGTCAGCGGCGCAGGATCCCGCCGAGGCGCGACAGCACGCCGCCGAGGCGGCGCAGCGGTGGCACCGGAAGCACCGGCTCGTCGGCGAGCAGTCGCTTCGCGTTCGTCTCCGTCATCAGGTCGGCATGCGTCGGCGTTCCATGCTGCAGGAGCCAGTCGCGCGCCGACGCCAGCGAGCGCGAGTCGCCGTGATTGTCGCTCGAGAAGAGGTCCACCAGCCCTTCGGCCAGCAGCGCGCGCGAGGTCGCCGCGATCGTGCCCCGTCCAGCCAGGCTGGCGACGTCCATCTGGATGACGGCGCCCGCAGCTCGCCATTCGACGACCTTCTCCGTCGTGCAGCCCCAGTAGCGCTCCGGATGCGCCAGCACCGGCACGAGCCCGCTCGCGCGGATTCTCGCCAGCTCCGCGCCGGCGCGCGCCGGCACCGCCACACGGGGAAACTCCACCAGCACTGCCGCGGAGCCGCCGAGCGAGAGCTCGCGCGCGCGCAGGTCCACGTTCGGCTCGTCGAGCATGATCTCCCAGCCGAGTCGCAGCTCGGGGCCGGCGGGTACCGCTGCCCGCAGCTCGTCGAGCAGCTCGGCGTGCCGGGCATAGGGCGCCTGTGCAGCACGCGATGCCGTGAGGTGCGGCGTGAGCACCACGCACTCCACTCCCTGGTCGGCGAATCGCTTCAGCACCGGCGCTGACCGCTCCACCGACGGGGAGCCATCGTCCACGCCAGGAAGGAGGTGGGAGTGCAGGTCGATCATCGGCTGTTCCGCGCTCGCAGCTAGTCGTGCGCCGCGACGGGCCGCACCTCGCCCACTCCACCGAGCGACGCCATGCGCGCCATCGCCTGCGCCGCGAGGGACGGCAGCGCGGACGGATGCGAGCTGGCGGCCTCGAAGGCGTACGTCACGAGCGCATCCGCGGCGAGGAGGTCGAGCGCGTGGTCCCGGCTCGCTTCCCCCTCGCGGAGTACCTTCGCAAGGAGTCGTTCACC
>CAMLIU010000132.1 GCA_946479995.1 uncultured Gemmatimonadota bacterium
GTGGAGAGCCTGGTGGCCCATCCGGCGACGATGACGCATGCGTCAATGGACGCGGACGCTCGTCGCGTGGCGGGGATCGGGGATGGGCTGGTGCGCTTGTCGGTGGGGATCGAGGATGGGCGGGAGCTGGTGGCGGATCTCACTGCCGCGCTCGACGCGCTCTTGCCGGAGAGTGAGGCAGTTTCTGGTGATTCGTCGGGGGTGCGCACGGCAAAGCTCAAAGTTTCAGCGGTCAGCTGACCGTTTCACTCGTAGCTTCGTCCACCGCGAGAGTACGCTGCGCCGAGGTCACAATGGAACGACACGGCGGAACTGCAGACGGCGTCTCCGGGCCTCGGGATGTCGCCTTCACGCATCCAGTTCCAGTGCGGAGACGCCGTTGCATTCCGTTGGTTCGGTCCTTTCCCGCCCCGGCGCGGAGCGCTTTCAGCCCGTGAGTGACTACGAGCAGCACTGTCAGCTGACAGCTGTCACTTTCGGCTTTGCCGTGGCACTGCCGACTTCGAACTCAGTACTCTCAACTCACCTGCTGCCAGCGGGAGAAGCACCGCCAGCCGAATTCCCTCGCCGCTCTCCCCTGGTCCCAGAAACCGAAGCAGTCCCGCCATCCCTCCTGCTCGGCGCGCCAGGCGCAGCACCAGGTGAACTCGAACCGGTGCTCGGCCTCGGGAGTGACAGCGATGACGGTGCCGACGAAGTCCGAGCAGCCCGACCGTCCCTGGACGCGCACGCGCTCCACCGGAAGCTCCGGGTGGGCGTGGAAGAGCTGCGTCAGCACCCGCTCCACCTTCACCCGCGGGGCATGACCGTCGAGCTGGACGCGGGGCGTCTCGCTCCCCTGCAGGAAGGCGACGACGTCGGCCTTCAGTTCGGGGTGCGCCGCGGCGGCGTCGAGGTAGGGGAGCAGGTTCGGCATCGGCAGGGGTGGGAGAGAGGGTCAATGAAATATGGCTACAAATGTTTCCCCTACAACCCCGGGCTTCTCCGGGTGCGCGGGTGCGGGTAACCTGAACGCTCGCGTCCTCCACCAGCGGCCACGGCCATGAAGCAGCTCCGCCCCACTCGAAGCGTCCTCGACATTGCCCGCCGCCTCGAGGCGGCGGGATTCGAGGCGTGGTGCGTGGGAGGCGCGATCCGCGACGCGCTGCTGGGCGGCCATCCGCTCGACTGGGATCTCGCCACGCCGGCGCACCCGGAGCAGGTGCGTGACCTGTTCGGGCGGAAGCGCACCATTCCCGTGGGGATCGAGTTCGGGACGGTGAGCGTGCTGGACGATGCGGGCATCGCGCACGAGATCACGACCTTCCGCCGCGACGTGAAGACCGACGGTCGCCACGCCGAGGTGGAGTTCGGCGTGTCGCTCGAGGATGACCTCGCGCGCCGGGACTTCACCATCAACGCGATCGCCTACCGCCCGCGCACGGAGGAGCTGCGAGATCCCTTCGACGGGCAGGGCGACATCGAGCGGCGCGTCGTGCGGGCCGTGGGCGACGCCGAGCAGCGGATGCGCGAGGATCGCCTGCGCGCGCTGCGCGCCATCCGCTTCGCCGCCCGCTATCACTTCGCGATCGAGCCCTCCACGCTCGAGGCGATCCGGTCCTCCGCGCCCTACCTCACCCGCCTCAGCGCGGAGCGGGTGCAGCAGGAGATCGTGAAGACGATGGAGCAGGTGGATCGACCGAGCCTCGCCTTTCGCCTGTGGCGCGACACGGGAGCGCTCGCCGTGCTCGTGCCGTCGCTCGCCGGCGTGGACGACGTGGCCCTGGCGACGCTCGACGCCCTGCCTCGAGCGTCAGCCGGCGGCCGCGCACTTCCGCAGCGGACCTCCAACCGACTGGCGGCGCTCTTCCTGGACGTGCCGCCGGCAGCGGTCCGTGCGACGCTGACCGCGCTTCGCTTCTCGAAGCACGAGACGGCGTGGGCCACGGCGATCGCCGAACGGTGGACATCCCTCGGCGGCGAGATGGCGTCGACTCTCGCGGCGCGCCGGCCCACGGACGAGGAGGTGCGACGGTGGCTGTCGCGAATCGGGCGCCTGTACGCGGGTGCGTTCCTCCGGGTCGCGCAGGCGCGGTGGAGCGCGGTGCGCAGTGCGGGCGACGCTGCGCCATCGGACGCAGCGGTGCGGTCCCTGCACAGGCGGATGCGGCGCAGCCTCTATCGCGACCCGATCGAGGTGGCCGACCTGCAGGTCGGCGGGGACGACCTTCGCCGGGCGGGCATCCCCGCGGGGCCGATCTATGCTAAGATTCTGCACGCGCTGCTGGATCTCGTGCTCGCCGATCCGGCACGGAACACGCCAGAGGCGCTGCTGGCCGAAGTGCCGCGCCTTGCCGCGGCACTCGGCACCGACGCACCGACGGCCCACACTCACGGCTAACACCGAGCGCGCATGCTATTTCGCGGCAAGCAGCCCGAGGCATCCATCTGGCGGCGGTTCCGCGCCAGCACCGACGGATTCACCTTCTCCGAGTCGGATGGCGTGTACGCGGCGCACGTCGTCGCGAACGCCGAACGGGTGGTGGATCTGTTCTGGTCGCTGTCGGACATGCTGAGTCCCGCCGTGGACCTCTACGTCGAGGACCTGCGCAGCGGCCGGAGCTGGAAGGGGGAGGCGCTCGCGCTGCCGGACGTGCGCGACATGATCGCGCGGCTCCGGCTGCTCATCGCGCGCTTCGGCGGCACGGAGATCAGCGTCTACGACGCCGAGGACCAGTTCTCCCTCACGGCGAACCTCGAGCTGTACATCTATTCCCGCTCGGACAAGTGGCTCTATCGCCTGGAGGGGCGCGGGCTGGAGGAGCGGATGCGCGTGCAGCCGAAGAGCTGGAAGATCAACCGGCAGTCCTATCCCGCCGCGCCCGACCTCGTGAGCGCGCTGGCCGACGCGGTCGAGCGGCTGGGACTCACCCGCGCGTGAGCCGCGCGGGCGTCCGGCGTCGCACTCCGCGTCAGGCGTGACCAGCGAGAAGCTCGTCTTCGCCATCGCCGCCGCCCTCGCCAATCTCGTGGGGGCACTGGCGGTCACGTCGCGCACGCGATGGAGCGTTGGCGCGCTGGACGCGATGCTCGCCTTCGCGGCGGGGTTCATGATCTCCGTCGGGTTGCTCGACCTCTTTCCGGAAGCGCTGCTGCAGGGAGGTCCCTCGGCCGCCGTGGTGGTGCTCGGTGCGTACATCGCGGTGCACCTCACGCAGCACGTGATCGGCACCCACTTCCACTTCGGCGAGGAGACGCATCACGTGTCCGAGGCGGTCTCGCTCGCGGCACTGGTGGGGCTGCTGCTGCACACCTTCGTGGACGGCGTGGCGGTGGCGAGCGGTTTCAGCATCGGTGGCGCGGTCGGTGCGCTGGTGTTCGTCGCGGTGGTGCTGCACAAGGTGCCGGAGGGGCTGGCCATCTCCAGCCTCTTCCTCGCGGCGGGGCAGGGCCGCGGGCGCGCGCTGCTCGCCGCCACCGCGCTGGGTGCGGCCACGTTCGTGGGGGTGCTGGTGACGGATCACGTAGGCGTGCTGCGCGAGCACGGGCTCGCGCTGTCGGCGGGGGTGACGCTGTACGTCGGCATGTCGAACCTGGTGCCGGAGTTCCGGCGCCGCGGCGGGTGGCAGCTGCCCCTCGCCTTCCTGGGCGGCACGGCGACGTACTTCCTGGCGCGCACGCTCACGGGCGCGTGAGCATGGCGGAACGCCGTCCTTCGCGTGGGCGCCCGAGCGGTCCGTCGCTGTTCGCCGCCGCCGCGCCGCCGCAGCCCCTGGCCGCGCGCATGCGGCCGCGCTCCCTCGAGGAGTTCGCCGGGCAGGAGCACCTGCTCGCCCCGGGGATGCCCCTCCGCGAGAGCATCGAGCGCGGGACGGTCAGCTCCATGGTTTTCTGGGGACCGCCCGGCACCGGCAAGACGACGCTTGCCCGGCTGGTCGCACGGTACACCGATCGCGAGTTCGTTCCCTTCTCGGCCGTGACGGAAGGCGTGCCGCGCGTGCGCGAGATCGTGCGCGAGGCGGAGCAGCGGCTGGAGATGGGGCGGGGCACCATCCTGTTCGCCGACGAGATCCACCGCTTCAACAAGGCGCAGCAGGATGCCTTCCTGCCACACGTGGAGGCGGGGACGATCACCCTCATCGGGGCGACGACGGAGAACCCGAGCTTCGAGATCAACGGCGCCCTGCTGTCGCGGGTGCGGGTGTTCGTGCTGCGGCCGCTCTCCGCCGACGACGTGGCCGGCGTCATCCGACGTGCGCTGGGCGACACGGAACGCGGGCTGGCCGCGATGGGCCTGACGGTGGACGAGGATGCCATCGCGCTGCTCGCCACTGACGCCGACGGTGACGCGCGACGCGCGCTGACGGTGCTCGAGGCGGCGGCCGAGCACGTGGGCACGGGCGGGCACATCACCATGCAGGCGGCGCGCGACGCGGCGCAACTCCGCTTCTCGCGTTACGACAAGGGGGGCGAGGAGACGTACAACATCCTCAGCGCCTTCCACAAGTCGCTGCGAGGGAGCGATCCGCAGGCCGCGCTCTACTGGATGGCGCGGATGATCGAGGGTGGCCAGGACCCGATGGTGATCTTCCGCCGCGCGATCGCGATGGCAGCGGAGGACATCGGGCTCGCCGATCCGGAGGCGCTCAAGCTCGCCGTCGCGGCGCGTGATGCGTATCACATGCTCGGCGCGCCGGAGGGGTATCTACCGCTGGCGCAGATGGTGATCTACCTGGCCACGGCGCCGAAGAGCAACAGCAGCAAGGTGGCGCTCGACGCGGCCCTGGAGGCCGCGCGCGAGCATCCGGCGGGTCAGGTGCCGCTGCACGTGCGCAATGCCCCCACGCGTCTCATGAAGGAACTGGGATATCACGAGGGGTATCAGTACGCGCACTCGGTTCCCGAGGCATACATCCCGCAGGTATACCTGCCCGACGAACTGAAGGACGCGGAGTTCTATACGCCGCACACGCTGGGCTTCGAGAAGGAGATCGCGAAGCGCCTGGCGTGGTGGCAGGAGCTCCGCGATCGTGCGAAGGACCGGCCGGTGCAGGGCGCCGGCGGCGAAACGTCAACGGAGGAGTGAACGATGCGTCGTCTCGTGTTGGGTGCCGCCACCGTCGCCATTGCGGCGACCGCGGCGTGTTCCGCGCTGGGGAAGCAGGCCTTCCAGCAGCCCGTGGTGCAGCTGAAGGATGTTTCCATCCAGGGGATCGGCCTCACCGGCGGCAACCTGGCCGTGAAGCTCAACGTGTTCAACCCCAATGGCTATCGGCTCGACGCGACGCGGATGACCTACAACCTCACCGTGGGCGACGCGAACAATACGGCGAACCTCGCGACCGGAGTGCTCGACAGCCGGTTCACGGTGCAGTCGGGTGATTCCACCACCGTGACGATCCCGGTGAGCTTCACCTACGCCGGCATCGGTGCCGCGGGCCGCCAGCTCATCAACACGGGCGGTGTGCCCTATCGGGTGACCGGCGACGTGACGGTGGGCACGGTCGTGGGTAACTTCACGGTGCCATTCTCGTCGTCAGGCAACTTCACGGCCTTCGGCGGCGCGAGCCGCCAGTAAGAGGACATCCCATCGCACGCGA
>CAMLIU010000133.1 GCA_946479995.1 uncultured Gemmatimonadota bacterium
AGCGCATCGCGGCCGTGGGCGGGCTGGTGCGGACGTGGCCGCAGTGGCCGAACAAATAACAGCACGTTGACCGTGAACGGTGAACCGTGAACCGTAACGGCCTTCAACGCAGTTCCGGTTCACGGTTCACGGTTCACGGTTCACGGTTCACCATTGGAGTCATGAGCAGCGAGCGCCACGATCCCATCCTCATCGCGTCCGATCACGCCGGCTACGAGCTGAAGTCCGTCCTCGAGAAGGAGCTGAGGGCGCTCGGCTACGCGGTGGAGGATCTCGGGCCGTCCGACGCACAGAGCGCCGACTATGCGGACTACGCCCATCCGCTCGCGAAGCGCGTGTCGGAAGGCAAGGCGGAGCGCGGGGTGCTGCTCTGCGGCACCGGGCTCGGCATGTCGTACACGGCGAACCGCTATCCGCACGTGCGGGCCGCGGTGGCGTGGGCACCGGAGATCGCCGCGCTGGCGCGCGAGCACAACGATGCGAACGTGCTGGTGCTCCCGGCACGGTTCGTCGGGGAGGAGGAAGGCAAGGCGATCCTGAAGGCGTGGCTCGAGACGCCCTTCGCCGGCGGACGCCATGCGCGACGCGTCGCCAAGATCGAGCGTGACGGGAATTCAACCGAGGAGAGTCGCTGATGTCGTCGTGGTCTGACTGGGAGCGCTGCCCGCCCGGCGAGGCGCTGCGCGAGCGCGACCCTGTGGTCGCCGGCCTGATCGAGGAGGAGATCGCGCGGCAGAACGAGGGGCTCGAGCTCATCGCGAGCGAGAACTTCGTGTCGCCCGCCGTGCTCGAAGCCATGGGCTCGCCCCTCACCAACAAGTACGCCGAAGGCCTGCCCGGCAAGCGCTACTACGGTGGCTGCGAGGTGGTGGACAGGATCGAGCAGCTCGCGATCGACCGCGCGAAGGAGCTGTTCGGCGCCGAACATGCGAACGTGCAGGCCCACTCCGGGGCGCAGGCCAACGCCGCGGTGTTCCTCGCCTTCCTCAAGCCGGGCGACACCTTCCTCGGCATGGACCTCTCGCAGGGCGGGCACCTCACGCACGGCTCGCCGGTGAACTTCTCCGGCCTGCTGTACAAGGCGGTGTCGTACGGGCTCGACGACTCGGGCTACATCGACATGGGGGCCGTGCGTCGCCAGGCGCAGGAGCACCGGCCGAAGATGATCATCGCCGGCTACAGCGCGTACCCGCGCGTGATCGACTTCGCTGCCTTCGCCGAGATCGCGAAGGAAGTGGGCGCGATCTTCATGGTGGACATGGCGCACTTCGCCGGGCTCGCCGCCACGGGCGTCTATCCGACGCCGGTGCCGCACGCCGACGTCGTCACCACTACGACGCACAAGACGCTGCGCGGCCCGCGCGGGGGGATGATCCTCTGCAAGGAGCAGCACGCGGCCGCCATCAACAAGGCGATGTTCCCCGGCACGCAGGGCGGCCCGCTCGAGCACGTGATCGCGGCGAAGGCGGTGGCCTTCAAGGAAGCGCTCGATCCGTCGTTCAAGGTGTACTCGAAGCAGGTCGTCGCCAACGCCCAGGCCCTCGCGAAGGCCCTCGTGTCGCGCGGCTACCAGCTCGTGTCGGGCGGGACGGACAACCACCTCATGCTGGTTGACCTGCGGAACAAGAACCTCACCGGCAAGGTGGCGGAGAAGGCGCTCGATGTGGCGGGGATCACGGTGAACAAGAACACCGTGCCGAAGGAGACGCAGTCGCCGTTCGTGACGAGCGGCATCCGCATCGGCACGCCGGCGGTGACGACCCGCGGCATGAAGGAGCCGGAGATGGAGCAGATCGCCGCGCTCATCGACCGCGTGCTGATGGCGCCCGACGACGCGGCGCTCGCCGGGCGGGTCAAGGACGAAGTTCGGTCGCTGGCGGGCCGCTTTCCGCTCTATCCGGAGGCGTCCCGGGTCTGACGGCCACCTCGCCGTTGTGCGGCGGCCGGTTGCGCCCCATCTTGGAGGAGGCCGCGGCGGGTGGCGCGGCCCACCGCCGCGCCCCCTCCAGGCGTCGGTCCCTCGTTTCATTCTGTGCATCAGGAGCAGTAGCAGCAGTGCCCGAACTCGCATTCCGCGACGGCATCATGGATCGCATCCGCCTGCATGAGCAGCGGTTCGACGAGCGCGCGTATCTCTTCGTGCTCGGCGCGCTGGAGTTCTGCCAGCAGCGGCTCCCCGAGCGGCGCCACATCACGGGGCGTGAGCTGGCGCTCGCCTGCCGCGACCTGGCGCTCGAGCGGTTCGGCGTGATGTCGCGCATGGTCCTCGAGCATTGGGGAGTGCGCAGCACCTCCGACCTCGGCGACGTGGTGTTCACGCTCGTGGAGCTCGACCTGCTGATGAGCCAGGCCAGCGACACGCGCGACGAGTTCGTGGACGTCTTCGACTTCGACCAGGCGTTCGAGCGCGACTATCCGTGGTGTGCCCAGTTCGTCTGATTCCCTCACGCCCATGACCGCGCTCCCGGAGCTTCCGCCCTGTCGCAAGTGCGACGAAGGTGTGCTGCTCCCGCTCAGCGACTACGGTCGCGACGGCGCGCCGATCATCTTCAAGGCGTGGGCGTGCAGCAACCCGGCCTGCGGCTTCAACGTCCGCATCGACAACGGCGAGCTGAGCTACGGCCGAGTGATCGGCGCGTCGCAGAAGTAGCGGTCGCCGGCTTCCGTCCCCGCACACTCCCGTGAGCTCTCCACGCGAGGCAGCGCCGCGCGCACCCGTGGTGAATGCGGACGGCGCCGCGCGTGCGGATGCCGCCGCCATCGCCGCCGGCATCCCCTCGCGCGCGCTGATGCGCTGCGCGGGGACGGCGGCAGCGGAGGAGATCGCGCGACGCTTCCCCGCGCTGCTCGCTGACGGTGTGGCGATCGCCACCGGCGCCGGAAACAACGGAGGCGACGGGTGGGTGATCGCGCAGGCGCTGCACGTTGCCGGCATCCCGGTGCGCGTCGTCGAATGCGCGGCTGCGGCCACTCCTGACGCCCGCGCCGAGCGTGACGCAGCCACGGCGCTCGGCATCCTCGTGCTGCACGACATCGGCGCGCTCGCCGATGGGAGTGAGCGTCTCGTCGTGGACGCCCTGCTCGGCACCGGCTTTCGCGCGCATGCCGAGCTTCGCGAGCCGCTCGCCGGCGCCGTCGCAGCCCTTGTCGCGCGCAGCGGTCGCGGGGCTACGGTCGTCGCGCTGGACGTTCCATCCGGGCTCGACGCCACCACGGGAGGGAGTCGCGGCGAGCTTCGCGCGGCGCTGACCCTGACCTTCGGGTCCGTGAAGCGCGGCCAGCTCGTCGCGCGCGAGCGCTGCGGCCAGATCGTGGCGCTCGACATCGGCCTTGGCGCGCACGTGCATGCAGGCGACGGTGCTCCCCTTGCCGACGCTCGCTGGTTCCGCCGCGCGCTCCCGACCATCGCGGCGGATGCGCACAAGGGCACCCGCGGCAGCGTGGCGATCGTCGGCGGCGCACACGGGATGGCCGGCGCCGCCGTCCTCGCCGCGCGCGCTGCGCTGCACAGCGGAGCGGGGCTCGTGAAGTGCGTCGTCGCGCCGGAATCGCTGCCGGCGGTCCAGGAGGCGGTGCCGGCGGCGCTGGCCGCACCGTGGCCGAGCGACGACGCCAGCGCACGCCGCGAAGTGGGCGACTGGGCCGACGCGGTGCTCATCGGTCCCGGCCTCGGCCGCACCGACGCGCGCACCATGGTGGAGCGCGTGCTCCGCGCCTTCGACGGCCCGGTGGTGCTGGACGCTGACGCGCTGAATGCCTTCGCTGATGATGCCGACGGGCTGAAATCCCTCATGGGTGAGCGCGCCGCGCTCCTCACTCCCCATCCGGCAGAGTTCGCGCGCCTTGCTGGCGATGGCGCCAAAGTGCAGCAGGTGCTCGACGATCGCTTCGAGTGGCCGGCGCGTCTCGCCGCGCGCACCGGCGCCGCCGTACTGCTCAAGGGCACTCCCACCGTCGTTGCCGCTCCACCGGGTGACACCACCGTTGTCGCCGAGGGGACGCCGATCCTCGCCACCGGCGGCGCCGGGGACCTGCTCGGCGGCATCGCCGCCACCCTGCTCGCGCAGCTGCGCGATGGCGCACTGGCCGGCGCGCTCGCGGCGTTCGCGCACGGACGGGCGGCGTGGAACGTGAGCGCGCGGGACGTGCGCGGTTTCACCCTCGACGACGTCCTGCGCGAACTGCCCGGCGTCTGGTCGCTGGAGCCGGCAGCGCCGCGCCCGCCGGTCATCGCCGAGCTCCCCGCGGTGGGGGAGCGGCGATGAACCTGCGGAACCCGGAACGGAATCCGGAACCTCACCTCACCCTCGGCACCGGCGCCGAATTCGACGCCATTCGCGCCATGCTCCACGAGTGGGGTCCGCGCGCCTCCGGCATCGGCGACGACGCGGCCGTGCTCGACGTCCCCCCGGGCCAGCGGCTCGTCGTCAGCACCGACGCGTCGTTCGAGGGAGTGCATTTCCGCCGGGAATGGCTCTCGGCGCAGGAGATCGGTGCGCGCGCGGTGACCGCCGCGCTCAGCGACCTCGCCGCGATGGCGGCGGCGCCGATCGGGCTTCTCCTTGCCCTCGGCGTGCCCGAAGGTTGGCAGCAGGAGCTCGACGAGATCGCGCGCGGGGTCGGACATGCCGCAGGGGAGGCCGATTGTCCCATCGTCGGCGGAAACGTCACCCGCGCACGCCAGCTGTCACTCACCATCACCGTGCTCGGTACGGCCGCACGTCCCCTGCGACGCGACGGTGCACGTGACGGCGACCTCATGTTCGTGACGGGCAGGCTCGGCGGTCCGGGGGCAGCGCTGGATGCACTGCAGGCGGGCCGCGTGCCGGATGCCGGACACATGGAGCGGTTCGCCAGCCCCCGCGCGCGGCTTCGTGAGGCGCGCTGGCTCGCCGACGCGGGGGCGCGCGCCGCGATCGACATCTCGGACGGCCTGGGCGCCGACCTCACGCACCTCGCGCGGGCGAGCGACGTCACCATCGAGCTCGAGGTGGACCGCATCCCGTGCGTGAAGGGAGTCCCGCGCGAGGAAACCCTCGCCAGCGGGGAGGAATACGAGCTGATCGTCGCCTTTCCGCCGGCTGCGGCGCCGGACGACCGATCGTTCGAGGCACGCTTCGGCATCCCGCTCACGCGCATCGGTGTCGTGCGTCCTGCGTCAGGCGAGCCCGTGCGCGCCATCGGCGCGCGCGTTGACCATGCCCGCGGGCACGATCACCTTTCGTGACATGCGCACGCTCCTCGCCGCCATCGCCCTCTGGTTCGCCACCATCCTGCTCGCACCCCTGGCGGTGATCGCCAGCGTGCTCGGGTTTCGCGACGAGAAGGGCGGCCGCGTGCAGCAGTGGTGCATGCGCACCTGGGCGCGGTGCCTGTGCGCGGCGGCGGGGGCGAAGGTGGTCCTCCACGGTGCCGAGCACATCACGAAGGGGCAGGGCACCGTCTACGCGAGCAACCACGTGAGCTGGTTCGACGTCTTCGCCATCGCCTCCGTGCTGCCGCGCTACACCTTCGTCGCCAAGGCGGAGCTGCGGAAGATTCCCATCTTCGGCTGGGGCGCCGAAGGGGCGGGCGT
>CAMLIU010000134.1 GCA_946479995.1 uncultured Gemmatimonadota bacterium
CTTCTCCTCCCGCAGGAGGCCAAGGAGCAGGTGCTCCGTGCCGACGTACGAGTGGCTCAGCTCACGAGCCTCGCTCATCGCCAGCTCGAGCACCTTCTTCGCGCGACTGGTATAGGGAAGGTCAGGGCCGGTGGTCTGTGCCGCCTTCCCCTTCTTCACGGTTTCCTCGATCTTCTGCTGAATCTCGTCCAGCTCGACCGAGAGGTTCTGGAGCACGGTGGCGGCGACCCCCTCACCTTCGCGGATGAGGCCAAGCAGGATGTGCTCCGTGCCCACGTACTCGTGGTGGAGACGTGCGGCTTCCTCGCGCGCCATCGCGAGAACCTTCCGCACCCGCTCAGTGAAATTGTAGCCGTTCATACAGTCCCTCAGAGGACCCGGGGTGGACGTGCTGCTAGCCGACCGCTCCTGCTTCGTCCTCCAGCGCTTTCCGCACATAGCGTGCGCGCGCCAGGTTCGTCTCGCTCTCGGTCAGCGATCGCCCTTCCGCGGCCGACAGATGCGCGGCCTGCGAAAAGATCAGGAGCTTGTTGAGGGTATATACACTGAGGCCGCGGATCAGTTTCAGTCCGACGGCGAGTCGCACGCCACTGAGGTAGTTCATTGCCTCATCGAACGTGAGGCTACGGGCATATCGCAGGGTCCCGTACGCGCGCCACAGCTTGTCCTCGATAATATAACCGGCATCCCGGAGCAGCACACGGCGCGCTTCCTCTTCCCGCTCGATCACGTGACCCACCACGCGCACGAGCTGGTCGAGCAGGTCCTCCTCCGACCGGCCGAGCGTCGTCTGGTTCGAGATCTGGAAGAAGTTGCCCACCACTTCCGACCCTTCCCCATACAGCCCACGGTAGGTCAGTCCCATCTGCTGGAGACCGGCCAGCACGCGGCCGATCTCCTTCGTCAACACGAGGCCCGGCAGGTGTATCAGTACCGACGCCCGCATTCCGGTTCCCACGTTCGTGGGACAGGCCGTGAGGAACCCGAACTCGGGGTGGTACGAGAAGGGGACCCGCGCACCGAGGTCGCGGTCAACCCGGTCGAGCGCAGCGAAGGCGGCGCGCAGCTCGAACCCGGACTGGAGCGACTGGAGGCGCAGGTGATCCTCCTCGTTGATCATGACGCTCAAGCCGTCCGACAGATACACGGCCGCTCCGGAGCGCAGCGGGTGCTGCGGCTCGAGCCCTGCCAGCTCCTTGCTCACCAGGTGCCGTTCGAACAGGAGCGCCCGCTCCCCGGGATCGAGCTCGTCCACACGCACCACCAGGCTCCCCGACATCTCGGGCAGCGTGCGTAGCGCGTCCCGCACCTGCGCCAGCACGCGCAGCCGTTCGCCATCCCGCGCCCGGCCGGTGAAGGCGTAGCCGTCCACGTTCCGCGCCAGGCGCACCCGCGTCGACAGCACGACGTCCGAGTGGCCGCCCGACGCGTCCAGCCAGCGCACGCCTCCGTCGGGCAGCAGCGAAAGGTCGAGCGTCATTCCAGCACCTTGATCCGGTCGCGCAGCTCCGCGGCGACCTCGAACTGTTCCTGTTCGATGGCGCGACGCAGCTTCTCGCGCAGCTCGCCAAGCACCGAGGCCCGTTCCAGCAGCTCGTCCTGCGGCGCGTGATACGGACGCCCGATGTGCCGCGCGCTCCCGTGGACCCGCCGCAACAGCTCGCGCATGCTGGGCTCGAAGGTGGAGTAGCAGCGCGCGCACCCCATCCGCCCGGTCGCCCGGAAGTCCTTCATCGTGAGCCCGCAGAAGGTGCAGCGCCCGGCATCGGCGCTCGCCGGCACCGACTGCTGCTGCACCGCCTGCAGGAAGGCGCCCAGAGGATGCTTCATCGCCGCCGATGACGTCTCCACGCCGCGCTCCGCGGCGCACTGCTCGCACAGGTGCAGCTGACGCACGGCATTGTTCTCCACCGTCGTCACGTTGACCACCGCGTCCCGTTCGTGGCAGTTGTCGCACAGCATCAGGCAACGACCTCCGGCAGCTCGATGCGTGCGAGCCGGCCTTCCTCGAGCTGCAGCACCCGGTCGGCCCGCGAAGCCAGCGAGCGGTTGTGCGTCACCACGACCATCGCGATCTCCAGCTCCCGCGTCAGCTCGGCGAACAGGTCGTGCAGCCGCTCGCTGTTCCCATGATCCAGGTTCCCCGACGGCTCGTCGGCCAGGAGCACCGCCGGATCCGACGCCAGCGCGCGCGCCACCGCGGTGCGCTGCTGCTCGCCGCCGGACAGCTGAGCTGGCCGGTGATGGGCGCGCCCCGACAACCCCATGCGGTCCAGCAACCCCAGCGCCCGGCGACGTGCTTCCACGTCGTCGGTGCCGCCGATCCGGAGGGGCATCATCACGTTCTCCAACGCCGTGAACTCGCGCAGCAGGTGGTGGAACTGGAACACGAACCCTACCGTCCGGTTCCGCAAGGCGGAGACCGCGTCGTCGTCGAGCCCGCTGAGGGCACGGCCCGTGATGAACACCTCGCCCGTGGACGGCCTGTCGAGCGCGCCGAGCAGGTGGAGGAGCGTGCTCTTCCCCGCGCCGCTCGCCCCGATGATGGCCACCATCTCACCCCGCTCCACGGCCAGGTCGACGCCGTCCAGCACGGTGATGACACCGCCATCACCGCCCACGTAGCTCTTCCCCAGACCGCGCGCCTCGATCGCCGTCACTCGCGCATCGCCTCCACCGGCAGCAGGCGCGACGCCTGCACTGCCGGGTAGATCGTCGCCACCGCGGCAATGAGGAGGCTGGCGATCACCGTGGTCGCGATGTCCAGCGGCTGCCGAGCCACGGGCAGGTGATCGATGAAGTACACCTGCGGGTCCAGCTTGATGAGCCGCCCCTGGTCGAGCGCGATGGCGGCGGCAAGACCGACCGCCAGCCCGAGGGCGGTGCCGACGATCCCGATCATGAACCCCTGCGCGAGGAAGATGCGACGGATGCTGGCCGCCGGCATGCCCATCGCCCGGAGGATCCCGATCTCCTTCGTCTTGTCCGCCACCACCATCGTCAGCGTTCCCACGATGTTGAACGCCGCAACGAGGATGATGAGCATCAGGATGAGCGACATGCCGGCCTTCTCCAGCTTCAATGCCTGGAACAGCGATCCGTTCTGCTGCTGCCAGTCTTCGGTCCGATACGGATAGCCCAGCTGGTTGGCCAGGCGCTCCTGGACTTCGTGAGCCTTCCACCGGTCGGACGTGCGCAGCTCCAATCCGGTCACGTCACTGTGGAGCCCGGCAAGCTCCTGCGCCACGGGGAGCGATACGTACACGTATCCGTTGTCGTACTCGTACATTCCCGTGTCGAAGATTCCCGTCACCTCGAGCCGCACCTCGCGCGGAATCGGCGTACCGGTCACCGGGCTCACCTCGCTCCCCACCGTGGTGAGCGTGATGGAATCCACACCGGGATAGACACCGAGGCGATTCGCGAGTTTCGAACCGAGCACGGCTCCGCGCTGCTTGCCATCCGTCGTGGCGAAGCGGAAGTCGCCGGCGGTCGCGTGCTCGCGAATGCTCGTCACCGGCGGGCCGCCCTCCCCCTCCGGCAGGATGCCCATCACGTACGCGCCGTCGCTGTACTTGTGGCCCGCGCCGACCAGCGCCTTCGTGAGGACGAACGGAGCCGCGGCCACGACCTCCGGGTCCTTCCGCACCCTCGCGAGCACGGGACGCCAGTCCTTCAGCACCATGTCCGAGCCGTAGTTCAGCACGCGCACGTCGGGGCTGCCGATGAGGATCTTCTCCCGCAGGTCGTTCTGCAGCCCCGACATGACGCCCATGATCACGATGAGCGCGCTCACGCCGATCACCACGCCGCCGATGGCGATCATGCTGATCAGCGACAGCAGCCGCGAGCCGCGGCGGCTGCGCAGGTAGCGGAAGGCGATGCGAAGCTCGAGACGGCTCATTCCGGGCGCATCGTGGGAAAGAGGATGACGTCGCGAATGTTCGCGGTGTCGGTGAGGTACATGAAGAGGCGGTCCACGCCGATGCCAACGCCGCCCATCGGCGGCATGCCATACTCCATCGCGCGCAGGTAGTCCTCGTCCACGCCCGTCGCCTCAAGGTCGCCGGCGGCGCGAAGCCGCGCCTGCGCCTCGAACCGGGCGCGCTGGTCGAGCGGGTCGTTGAGCTCACTGAACGCGTTCGCCAGCTCGCGCCCGCGCGCGAACAGCTCGAAGCGCTCCGTCAGCCGCGGGTCGCCGCGCTTCGGCTTCGCCAGTGGCGAGAGCTCCACCGGATAGTCGATGACGAAGGTCGGCTCCTCGAGCGTGCTCTCCACGAGCAGCCCGAACAGCTCGTCCAGCAGCTTCGGCCGGCTCATCGCGTCCGTCTTCTCCACTCCACGCCGGCGCGCCTCCGTCCGCAGCTCGTCCTCGGACATCGCCAGCGCGTCCCGACCCATCGCCTTCGCCAGCGACGGCACCCACTCGATCCGCGCGAACGGGGGGCGCAGCACCGGCGCCTTCTCGCCGATACCCGGCACGGCGCGCACCGCGTCGGCGGCGTGCGCGATGAGCGCTTCCACCACGTCCATCATTTCGCGGTAGTCGGCGAACGCCTGGTAGAACTCGAGCATCGTGAACTCGGGATTGTGCGTCCGGTCGATCCCCTCGTTCCTGAAGTCGTGACCGATCTCGTACACGCGATCGAACCCGCCCACGATGAGCCGCTTGAGGTACAGCTCGTCGGCGATGCGCAGGAAGAGCGGCATGTCGAGCGCGTTGTGGTGCGTGGTGAACGGACGCGCAGCGGCGCCCCCGTACAGCGGCTGGAGGGCCGGCGTCTCGACCTCCAGGTAGCCACGCCCATCGAGGAACGCGCGCAGCGCCGTGATGAGCCGCGAGCGCGCGACGAAGAGCGAGCGCACCTCGGGATGCACCGCGAGGTCAGCATAGCGCTGCCGGTACCGCTGCTCGGGGTCGCTGAACCCCGAGTGGCGCACGGTGACGCCGTCCACCACTTCCTCCTTGCCGTACGGGAGGGGACGCAGCGACTTCGCCAGCATCTCCACCTCCCGCACGCGGACCGTCACCTCGCCGGTGCGCGTGCGCATGAGCGACCCCGCGACGCCGATGACGTCACCGATGTCGTACATCGCGAGCTGGGCGAACAGGCCGTCTCCCAGCTCGTCACGCCTGAAGTAGAGCTGGATGCGGCCGCTCGCGTCGGCAAGGTGCGCAAACGCCGTCTTGCCGTGTCCGCGCCACGCCACGAGCCGGCCCGCCACGCGCACCGGCGGGCCCTCGTCCACGCCCTCCGGCAGCGCCGCAACGGCGTCAGCCGCCAGGTGGGTGCGCTCGTAGCGGTAGGCGAACGGCGTCACGCCCGCCGCGACGAGCGCGTCGAGCTTCTCGCGGCGGGCCCGCTGGACGAAGTTCAGGTCCTCCGTCACGCGGCGTTCCCCGCCCCGCTCGCACTGGCGCTCCCGCCGAGCTGCTTCAGGTACGCTTCGATGAAGGGATCGATACCGCCGTCCATCACCTTCTGGACGTCGGGGATCTTGAGCTCGGTGCGGTGGTCGTTCACCATCGTGTAGGGCTGGAAGACGTAGCTGCG
>CAMLIU010000135.1 GCA_946479995.1 uncultured Gemmatimonadota bacterium
CTGTTCGGCATGGTGATGGCCATCGGCATCCTCGTCGACGACGCCATCGTCGTCATCGAGAACGTCGAGCGCATCATGTCGGAGGAGGGGCTGTCGCCCTACGACGCGACAGTGAAGGCGATGGGGCAGATCACCTCGGCGATCGTGGGCATCACGCTCGTGCTGGTGGCGGTGTTCGTGCCGATGGCGTTCTTCCCCGGAACCACCGGCGGCATCTACCGCCAGTTCTCCGTCACGCTCGCCATCTCCATCGCCTTCTCGGCGCTCATGGCGCTGACGCTCACGCCGGCGCTGTGCGCGACGATGCTCAAGCCGGTGCAGGCGCACGGCAAGCCGTCCACCAATCCCATCCGGCAGCAGAGCGACCGCTTCTTCGGGTGGTTCAACGACTGGTTCGCGCGCACCACTGGGCGCTATCAGGGCCTGGTAGGACGCATCCTGGTCCGGCCCCTGCGCTTCCTCGGCATCTTCGCCGCGCTCGTCGTCATCACCCTGCTCCTCTTCCAGCGGCTGCCGGGCAGCTTCCTGCCGACGGAGGACCAGGGAAGCATCCTCGTCGCCGTGCAGGCGCCGCCCGGCGCGACCACGGAACGAACCAACGTGGCGATCGAGCAGGTGAAGTCCTTCCTGCGCGCGCAGCCGGAGGTGCGCCGGGTGATCTTCGTGCGCGGCTTCAGCTTCTTCGGCCAGGGCCAGGCGAATGCGATGGCATTCGTGAGCCTCAAGCCGTGGGACGAGCGGCCCGGTGAGGAGCACAATGCGCTGACGCTCGTGAACAAGGCGCTCGGCGCCTTGTCGCAGATCAAGGAAGCGATGGTGTTCGCCCTCAATCCGCCCGCCATCCAGGGGCTCGGCGTGGCGAGCGGCTTCAGCTTCGTGCTCGAGGACCGGAGCGGTCACACGCGCGAGGAGCTCATCGCGGCGCGCAACCAGCTGCTCGGCGCCGCCTCGCAGAGTCCCGTCCTGGTCGGTGTCAGGCCAGAGTCGCAGGAAGACGCCCCGCAGCTGCGCGTGCAGGTGGACCGCGTGAAGGCGCGCGCACTCGGGCTTTCGATCGCGAGCATCAACTCCACCCTCGCCATCTCCTTCGGCAGCGCGTACGCGAACGACTTCAGCCGGAACGGCCGCATCCTGCGCGTCCTCATCGCCGCCGATGCGCCGTATCGCATGACGCCGCAGGACGTGCTCGACCTCAAGGTGCGCAACTCGCGGGGCGAGATGGTCCCGTTCGGCGCCTTCACCACGGTGAGCTGGACGGCGGGTCCGCCGTCCATCCAGCGCTACAACGGCTATCCGTCCACGACCATCTCCGGCATGGCGGCGCCGGGCCGCTCCACAGGCGAGGCGATGGACGAGATGGAGCGGCTGGCGAAGAGCCTTCCGCCCGGCTTCGGCTACGACTGGACCGGCCTCTCCTTCGAGGAAAAGCAGACGGCGGGCGAGATCGTCACGCTGATGGGCGTGTCGCTCGTCGTCGTCTTCCTGCTCCTCGCCGCCCTGTACGAGAGCTGGGCGGTGCCGCTCGCCGTGCTCCTCGTCGTCCCGCTCGGCGTGCTCGGCTCGGTGCTGCTCACCATGCTGCGCGGCCTCTCCGCCGACGTGTACTTCAACGTGGGCCTGATCACCATCATCGGCCTCGCCGCCAAGAACGCCATCCTCATCGTGGAGTTCGCGATCGAGGAGGAGGCACACGGCAAGAGCACCTTCGACGCGACGATGTCGGCGGTGCGGCTTCGACTGCGCCCGATCATCATGACGTCGCTCGCCTTCATCCTCGGCATGGTGCCGCTCATCGTCGCGCGTGGCGCGGGCGCGGCCAGCCGGCATGCAGTGGGGACGGGCGTGGCAGGGGGGATGCTCACCGCAACCGGGTTCGGCATCTTCTTCATCCCGCTGTTCTACCTGGCGGTGCGCCGCTGGGTGACGAGGAAGCGCCCGCTGGCGCCGGAGGAGATCGCGCACCATCACGCGGCGGATGGTGCGCATGCGTAAGGCGCTTTCACTCGCGGCGCTCGCCTTCACGGGCGCCTGCCACTTTGCACCTCGCCACGAACCGGTGCCGATGCCAACGCCGCCGGTCTACCTCGCGGCGGCGGACAGCGATGCGGCAGTTGGCGTGCGCGCCACCGACGTGGCGTGGCGACAGTTCTTCCGCGATCCGCGCCTCGACACGCTGATCGCCACCGCGCTCCGCAGCAATCGCGACATGGTGATCGCGGTGGAGCAGATCGAGGTGGCGCGCGGGCAGTATCGCATCCAGCGGTCGGATCGATTCCCTGCCCCGGTTGCATCCGGGGGCGCGACGCGCAGCCATGGCGGCGTGGAGGCGACGGGCCTGCCGGGCGGGGCGACGAGCGATCGCCTGTCCGTCGGCGTCAGCGTGCCCTCGTTCGAGCTCGACTTCTGGGGACGCGTGCGGGACCTCTCGGAGGCGGCACGGGCTCGCTACCTCGCCACCGTGCAGGCGCAGCGCTCCTTCCGGCTGTCGCTCATCCAGGACGTCGCGTCAACCTACCTGGCATGGGTGGAAGCGAACGAGCAGATCCGCCTCGCCGAGCGGACGGTGCAGAGCCGGCAGGAGGGAGTGCGCATCGCGCAGGTGCGGCTGAAGTCAGGGCTCACCTCGGCGCTCGACTTCCACCAGGCGGAAGCGCTCCTCACCCAGGCCGAGGCGTCGCTGGCGGGGCTCAAGCTCCAGCGCGCGCAGATCGAGAACCTGCTGTTCGTGCTCGTCGGCGCGCCGGTGCCCGCCACGCTTCCCGGTCCGCTGCCCCTCACCGACCAGATGAATCCGGTGACGCTCGCGGCCGGCCTGCCCTCCGTACTGCTGCTGGCGCGCCCCGACGTGATCGCCGCCGAGGAGCGGCTGCGCGCCGCGGAAGCGAACGTGGGCGCCGCGCGCGCCGCATTCTTCCCGAACATCTCCCTGACCGGTGCGCTCGGCTTCGCGTCAGATGCGCTCAACACCCTCGTCGGCAACGACGGGCTGACGTGGAACTACGGTGGCTCCATCTCGGCGCCCATCTTCAACCGCGGCCGCCTGCACGGCAACGTGGATGTCGCGCGGGCGCAGGATCGCATCGCCGTCGCCGACTACGAGCGCACCATCCAGGTGGCGTTCCAGGAGGTGTCGAACGGCCTCGCCGGACGGCGCTTCCTCGCCGAGCAGGTGGCCGCGCAGGAACGGGGCACGCAGGCGCAGCGGCAGATCGCCGCGCTCGCGCACACGCGCTACCTCGAGGGGGTGGTGAGCTACATCGAGGTGCTGGACGCCGAGCGGAGCCTGTTTGCCGCGGAGCAGGCGCTGCTGCAGCTCCGGCGCGTGCAGGCGAACAACCTGGTGGCGCTGTACGTGGCGCTGGGCGGCGGGGCGACGGACGAGCGACCGTAGGACGCGCACGAGTAAAACGGCCATCGTGCGTCCGCGCTGACCGTGGGCGCGCGACGCCACGTCAACGTGCCTCGCGCGCCGGGCGTATGTTGGTTGGCAACGTCCTCCCGCAGTTCCTTCCACCACCTGCCGGACCATGCGCCTGCGCCTCGCCGCCGCCACCCTCGTCGTCCTCGCTCTTCCCGCCGCCGCCCAGACCACGCCCTGCACCCGTGCGACCACGCAGTGCCAGGAATGGGTCACCTACGGCGGTGGCCCGGCGCGATCGCTGATCTACACCACCTATCGCCTGGACAAGCCGAACGCGAAGATCACGCGTGCCCTGATCATGGTGCACGGCGCGGCACGCAATCCCGACCACTACTTCGAGACGGCCACGGCGGCGGGATTCCTTGCCAACGCGCTCGAGAACACGGTCATCATCGCGCCGCGCTTCGCCGCCGGACGCGACTCGCTTGCGCCGCACGAGGTGGAATGGCCCGAGCGCCGCGACAGCTGGCGCTCCGGCGGCATGTCGCCGTCGAACCCGACGCTTTCTTCCTTCGACTTCGTGGACGAGCTGCTGCGCGAGCTCGCCGACAAGAGGATGTTCCCGAACCTCACGAAGATCGTCGTCGCCGGACACTCGGCGGGCGGGCAGTTCGCCAACCGCTACGAGATGTCGAACAAGCTGCACGGCACCCTCGGCAACCTGGAGGTGAGCTACGTCGTCGCCAACCCGTCCAGCTATGCATGGCCTGCCGCGGTGCGCCCGCTGCCCATCGGCGACGCGAATCCGGTGGACGCCTACAAGGCGTCGCTCGAGCCGCATGCCGAGGAGGTGCACGCGAACTTCACGTACGGCCCATTCGATTCGACCAAGGCGCCCACCTACAACAAATGGCCGGCCGGCCTCGAGGATCGTACCGGGTACACCGGCGGCATGAGCGACGCCCAGCTGACGAAGAACCTCGTCGAGCGTCCCACCACCTACCTGCTCGGACAGGTAGACGTGCTGCCCCTCGGCGGATTCGATTCGTCGCCGTCGGCGATGGCGCAGGGACCGACGCGGCGTGCACGCGGCGAGGCGTTCTTCAAGTACGTGAACGGGACGCTCGGCGCGAAGCACACGGCGATCATCGTCCCCGAGTGCGGCCACAACGATCGCTGCATCTACACCACCGACATCGTCTTCCCGGTCATCTTCCCGTGAGGTGACGCTGGCGCGCGCCGGTGCTCAGCTGCCGATGCGCGCCAGCATCCAGGCCAGTCCCGCCGGGGAGCGGTCGTGCCAGTAGCGCCAGCTGTGGGCACCAGGCCATTCGCCGTACTCGTGGGGCACGTTCAGTCGCTGCAGCTCCCAGTGCAGGGCGCGATTCTCGGCCAGCAGCGCGTCCTCGGTGCCGCAGTCGAAGCGGATGGCGGGAAGGGTCCTGCCTCCCTGCTGCAGCTGTTCCACGAGGTACGCCGGCTGATACGAGCGCCAGCCTTCGACTGACGGCCCGAGCGCCATCAGCAGTCGCGCCTTCCACGATGCCGTCGGCGCACGCACGGAGTCGGGTGACGCGACGTAGCGCGCCGGCGGCACGAACGGGTTGCTCTCGTCGAGCAGCACGGAGACGACCCCCGAGTGGCTCATCGTGGCGGCGAACAGGTCCGGGTGCTTCAGCGCCAGGGTGAGCGCCCCCACGCCGCCCATGCTGAGTCCCGCGATGCCGCGATGCGCTCGGTCGCCGAGCGTGCGGTAATGAGCGTCCACGTATCCCACGAGGTCGCGCGTGATCCAATCCTCGTAGCGATGGCTGCGCACGCAGTAGCGTGCCGGGTCCTCCGTGCGCAGCGTGTCGGCACAGGCGTCGTAGGACGGGTCGCTCGACCAGTTCGTCCACCAGCCGTCGTCACCATCGGGCGTGACGATGATCGCCTCTCCCGTCCCCGCCTGCGCGAGCGAGTCGGCGACGGCATCGAGCCCGCCCTTCGACAGCCAGTCGGTTTCACTGCCGAACAGGCCGTGCAGGTAGATGATGACGGGATATCGGCGCGCCAGCTGGCGATCGTACGACGGCGGCAGATAGACCGATACCCGTTTGTCCACGCCGAGGGCCGCAGAATGCACGACGTCGAGGTGCACGGCGTTGCGCATCGCCGCCGGAGCACCGGCGGAAACGGGACGCGCCGT
>CAMLIU010000136.1 GCA_946479995.1 uncultured Gemmatimonadota bacterium
GGGGTGGAGCAGGAGGACAACATCCGCAAGTACGAGGAGATCGGCACGCACCCCGCCGCGAACCACAACGCCATCGCCGTTGCCATCGCCTTTCACCGGTCCATCGGCGCGGAGCGGAAGATCGCGCGGCTGCGCCTGCTGCGTGACCGGTGGGCGAAGCAGGTGCTCGCGTCGAGCGACCGCGCGCACATGATCACGAAGATCGGCCCCACGGAGAGCGGCGCCATCGGCGTGCTGGCCATCGACGGCATGGACATGGGCAAGCTCGGCGCCTGGCTGCTGGACAGGCACCACATCGTCACGACGCCGATGGTGACCGACGAGTTCCAGGGGATCCGCATCACCCCGAACGTCTATACCACCCTGGAAGAGGTGGACCTGTTCGCCGACCGTGTGACGCGCGCCATCAGGCAGGGGCTGGTGTAGCCGCCCGATGGCGAGGACCTTCCAGTCCCTCCGCCACCGCAACTTCCGGCTGTTCTTCATCGGGCAGTCCATCTCGAACAGCGGCAACTGGCTGACGAGCATCGCGCTCACCCTCCTCGTGCTGCGCGTCACGGGAAGCGGGGTCGCCGTCGGATGGCTCGCGGCCTGTCAGTACGGTCCGATCATGCTGCTCTCGCCGTGGGGGGGCGCGATCGCCGATCGCTCCGACAAGCACCGCCTCCTCTTCGTCACCCAGGGTCTCGAGATGGCACAGTCCATCGGGCTCGCCGTGCTCGCATTCCGGCCGCACCCGTCGCTGTTCGCGCTGTACGCGCTCGCCGCTGCCGGCGGCGTCGTGCTCGCCCTCGACAATCCCTTTCGCCGCTCGTTCGTCACGGAGATGGTGTCGCCGGAGGACCGGCAGAACGCGGTGGTGCTGTACAGCATGATCGTGAACCTGTCGCGCGTCTTCGGTCCCGCGCTCGCCGGCGTGCTCGTGACGACGCTAGGCTACGGCTGGTGCTTCACCGTGGACGCGGTCACGTACGTCGCCGTGATCGCCTGCCTGGCGATGATGCGCCCCGAGGAGCTGCGACGGGTTCCACCTCGCCCACGACAGCCGGGTGAGGTGCGGGAGGGGCTGCGGTACCTGCGATCCGTTCCCGCGCTCTCCATCACCTACGCGATGCTTGCGGCCATCGGGCTCCTCGCCTACAACTTTCCCGTCACGCTGCCGCTCTTCGTGACGCACGGGCTGCATGGCAGCGATGCCGAGTTCACGATCCTCTATTCCATCCTCAGCGTCGGCAGCCTCGTGAGCGCGCTGTGGGTGGCGCGGCGAGCGCATATCACGGTGCGGCACGCCATCTTCGGATCATCGGTGCTCGGCGTCGCCCTGCTGGTGCTCTCCGCGTCGCCCACCGTGCCTGTCGCCGTCGCCGTGGCTTTCTTCGTCGGCATGGCCAGCATCCTCTACACCACCTCCACCACGGCGCTGGTGCAGGTGCGGGCACGGCCAGACATGCATGGCCGACTGCTGGCCATCCAG
Organism: uncultured Gemmatimonadota bacterium; assembly: GCA_946479995.1. Next base: position 1,475 of record CAMLIU010000136.1, read on the forward strand.
ACCATATTCCTCGTCGGCAGCTCGGCGATCGGCGGGCCCATCTCGGGATGGGTGGCCGATACCTTCGGCGCGAGGGCGCTGATCGCGATGGGCGGCGTGGTGTGCCTGCTCGCGGCGGGCGCGGGGTCCGTCGCCGAGCGTCGCCATCCGGACGTCGAGTGGCTCGAGGAGTGAAGGCGTCCGACCTGTACCAGGAGAGGTGACCATGCGACTCGAGAAGCTGCTCCTGCTCGTACCGTTGCTGCTCCCCTGTCTCGCGGCCCGCGCACAGGGCGGGGCAGGGAACCCGCCGGTAACGCTCGTCGGCACCTGGCGAGGGACGTCCATCTGCCGCCCGGTCGGGAAGCCGCCCTGCCACGACGAGATCGCGGCCTACCATTTCCGCGTCGACTCCAGCGGCGGGAAGTCCGAGCGACTCGTGTGGCAGGCGAACAAGATCGTGAAGGGAGTGGAGGAGGAGATGGGCACCATGAGCTGCACGTACGAGCACGTCTCTGGTGTGCTCACCTGCCCGATGCGCGGCTGGCAGTGGGTGTTCCGCGCGCTCACCACGCCCACCGGCGACTCGCTCGTCGGCACGCTGAAGAATCCGTCCGGCGTTGTGTGGCGTGACGTGCGCGTGACTCGCATCGGGAGGCAACCATGAGGAGCTGGCTCGGCCTGATCGGCTGGCTGGTGTTGAGCCTCGCCACCGGCGCCGTGGGGGCGCTCGCCACGCGCAATGCCCGCGAGTTCTACGGCAGCCTCGCAAAGCCGGAATGGGCGCCCCCGGGCTGGCTGTTCGGCCCGGTGTGGACGACGCTCTACGTGCTGATGGCGATCGCGGCGTGGCTGGTGTGGCGCAGGGGGGGCTGGTCGGGCGCCGGAGGTGCGCTGACGCTGTTCGTCGCGCAGCTCGTGGCCAACGCGCTGTGGAGCTGGATCTTCTTCGCCTGGCGCCGCGGTGGCTTCGCGTTCGCCGAGATCATCGTGCTGCTTGCGCTCATCGTGGCGACGATGATCGGCTTCTCGCGGGTGCACCGGGTCGCGGCACTCCTGCTGGTGCCGTACCTTGGGTGGGTCCTGTTCGCCTCGGCGCTCACCCTTTCGGTGTGGCGGGCGAACCTCGACCAGCTAGGGTGACATCCCACCGGAGACGAGCACGCCATGGCCAACCCACCGAAGAACCGCATCTGCCTCTGGTTCAACCGCGATGCCGAGGAGGCAGCGCGATTCTACTCTGCGACCTTCCCCGATTCCTCGGTGCTCGCCGTGCACCGCGCGCCGGGTGACTACCCGGACGGGAAAGAGGGCGATGCGCTGGTCGTCGACTTCACCGTGATGGGACTCCCCTGCATGGGACTCAACGGCGGCCCGGCGTTCCAGCAGACCGAGGCGTTCTCCTTCCAGGTGGCGACGAACGACCAGGAGGAGACCGATCGCTACTGGAATGCGATCATCGGCAATGGCGGGAAGGCGAGCGACTGCGGGTGGTGCAAGGACAAGTGGGGCGTGTCGTGGCAGATCACGCCGGTCGCGCTGACCCAGGCGATCTCCAATCCCGATCCCGCCGCCGCGAAGCGCGCCTTCGACGCCATGATGACGATGCAGAAGATCGACATCGCGAAGATCGAGGCGGCGGTTCGCGGCTGACCGTCACCGCGCGAGCGTCACGAGCAGCGAACATCGGCGCCCACACGAGCCGTCCCGTCAACCGACCAACTGACTCCACCATGGCCGCACGAAAGACAGCACAGCGAAAGACGACGACGAAGAAGTCCGCGGCCCGCACCGCGTCGGCGGGAAGGGCCGCGGCGACCTTCACCGCCGAGGAGCGCGCCGCGATGCGCGAGCGCGCGAAGGAGCTGAAGGCGGCCAGCCGCCCGCGCGCCAAGGGAGAGACCGAGGAGACCGACGTCCTCGCCAAGCTGGCGACGATGAAGGGCAACGATCGCCTGCTCGGCGAGCGGCTGCATGCGCTCATTCGGGAGACGGCGCCGCAGCTCGAGCCGCGGCTCTGGTACGGCATGCCCGCCTACTCGAAGAACGGCAAGGTGCTCTGCTTCTTCCAGGACGCGGCCAAGTTCAAGGCGCGCTACGCGACGCTCGGATTCAGCGACCAGGCGATGCTCGACGACGGCGAGATGTGGCCGACGTCGTTCGCGCTGAGGGCGCTGACGAAGGCAGAGGAAGCGAAGATCGTCCAGCTGCTGAAGAAGGCGGTCGGCTGAGCGGGCGGGGCGTCAGCCCCGCCCATTCAACGGCTCTCCTCGAGCCGCGCCGCCACCATCCGCCGGAACGTTCCGTCCTCGAGGTACTTCCGCAGGTTCTTCCCGGGGCAGTTCGTCTCCGCGTAATTGTAGTGCCCGCGGATGCTGTCGAGGGGGACGTCGAACTTCCTCACCGCCCACGCCATCACGTCGGCGATGGCGTTGAGCTGCGCCTGGGTGGGCTCCTGCAGGTTGTAGTTGCCGAGGATGCTGATCAGCAGGTGGCCCGACGGATCGTAGGTGGTGTTCGTCTCGCCCATGTAGTGCCAGTCGCGCCCCTCGTACACGTGCCCGTCGAGGTCGATCAGGTAGTGATACGGCACGTCCCACCAGTTGCGGTCGCGCTCCCCCCACGACTGCAGGGCGCGGAGGCCGGCTACCGGATCGTCGGTCGGCAGCAGCGGTTTCGCGCTTCCCTCGTGGTGCAGCGTGATGCTCGTGATGTGCTGCGGCACGCGGAGGCGCAGCGCGGCACCACCTGCTGCGTCCGAATTCGCGACTACGCTCGGCAATGATACGAGCGTGCCCGCCTCGAGGGCGACGAGGCCACCACCCAACTCCCCCTTGCCATAGATGGCGACGACGGCCACATGGTAGCCATGCCAGTTGAACGCCTCGCCTTCGCGCGCCGAACGCTCCTCCGTCGTGTTGCCGGCGTGGAGGCGGAGGCGCGCGACGTCGTGCCTCCCCGAATCGGTCGCGACGTCGAGCACGCTGACCGACAGGTCGTGGAACTCGAGCGTGCCGCCCACGGGCTTGTTGCGGCGTATCGCATCAGCCGCGTAGCCGAGCGGCGGGGTCGCCTGCCACTGCGAGTGAGCGATGACGGCGGGGGGCTGCTCCGAGGTCGTGGCGGGAGCGGTGCGCACGGTGGAGCAGCCAGCGATGGACGCAGCAGCGAGGGCCGCGAGAGGGAGGAGAGGACGCATGACTGATTCTGCTCGAGTGTCAGCGCCCGAGCAACTCCCGTCTGCGCGTCCTCAGAACCTCACGCGCAGCGAGAGGATGGCCGCTGCGTAGCGCCAGCGCGATGCGGGCACGGTCGGGGCGCGAACGTCGCTGCCGACGCGCGAATCGTACGCCTCGATCTCCGTGCCGAGCGCCAGCGCGTCGTTGAGCGGCACGACGACCTGCGTCCACCCGTGGAAGGTGGGCGACCATCCCGAAACGGGAGACGACCACTCCTGCACACGCTGGCCGCCGCCGCCGAGGTCCATGGCGATCGTGATGCCGCGGTCGGTCTCACGCTCGAAGTAGGTGCCCAGCTCCGCCGTCTGCACACTGCGCGGCGAGAAGTAGGCGAGCACGGTGGCGGTGTCGTAGCGCATGGTCTGCGCGCGCAGCGAGAGCTCGTACGCGCCCGGCACCCAGGCGAGCGCGCCGCCGAGGATCTGCCGGCCGTTGGACTCGTCGGCGTTGTGGATGCTGCCGAACTTGCCGAAGCCGCGCATGCGGAGCGGGCCGAGCAGCCGCAGGTCGAGCGACAGGCTCGCCTCGTCGCGCAGCACCCCCTGCGCGACGAGATACGGAGACGCATCGAGGAGCTGGCGGCTGGCACGAACGTCCACGGCGATCGCATCACCCGGCTTTCGCCAGCTGAGTCGCGCATTGCCCACAGGGAAGCTCGCGAAGCTGCTCGTGCCGGACGCCGGGGGCTGGCCGACCGGGACCGGCCTGCGGCCCGGCCCGGGCGAAGGTGCAGGCGCAGGCACATACATGGAGTCGATGAGCGCGCGGTCGGCGCGCGTGACGCCGCCGGCGAGCTGGAGCCGCAGCTGCGCGAGCGGGCGATACTC
>CAMLIU010000137.1 GCA_946479995.1 uncultured Gemmatimonadota bacterium
GCTATCTCGACCACATGGAAGCGTTGATCCGCGCCACGCGGGAACGCTGACTCCTTCCACATGCCGATCACTCGACATCCGGGGTCGCCGATCGCCCCCGCTCCCTTCGACGGCCTTCACCTGGCCGTGATCATGGACGGCAACGGGCGCTGGGCCACCGCGCACGGGCTCACCCGCTCGGCGGGACACGAAGCGGGACTCCGCACCGCGCGCAACATCGTGGAGGCAGCGGTGCGCGAAGGCGTCGGCACGCTCACGCTGTACGCCTTCTCCTCCGACAACTGGAAGCGCCCATCGGCCGAGGTGACGGCATTGATGCGCCTCTTCCGGCGCGCACTGCTGGGCGAGGCGAAGCGGTGCCTCGACAACGGCGTACGGCTCACCATCCTCGGACGTCGCGACCGGCTGCCGTCGTCGCTGCGGCACACGGTGGAGCAGGTGGAATCGCTCACCTCGAGCGGAACGCGCATGCACCTCCGCGTGGCCGTGGACTACTCGGCGCGTGACGCCATCCTCCGCGCGGCGATGGTGGCGGGCGCGCGCGGCGAGCTGTTCGGGCGCGAGGAGTTCGGCGCGCTGCTGGCCACCGGCGACCACGACCGCCTGCCGGCACGCGACGTGGACCTGCTCGTGCGCACGGGCGGCGAGCAGCGCCTGAGCGACTTCCTCCTCTGGGAGTGCGCGTACGCCGAGCTGCTCTTCGTCTCGAAGATGTGGCCGGAGTTCACGGCGGAGGACCTGGCCGAGGCGCTCGCCGACTTCCGCGGCCGCAACCGCCGCTTCGGCCTCGCCCCCGAGCAGGTCGCGTCGTAGCGGCGAAGCCCGCCCGTCCGGACGTCGTTCAAGGGCACGGAGCCCCGTGCCGATACTGGTTCGTGAGCATGACTATCTCGCGAGCCCCCATGACGACTCCCACCCGCGTCCTGATCGTGGACGCCGACGGCACCGGCGCGCCGGCGCTGCTGCAGCTCCTCGCCGCCGCCGGCTTCGAGACGAGCCACGCCGCCGGCGTGGACCGCGCGGTGGATGCGCTGCTGCGCAGCGGCACGGACGTCGTGCTCGTCGCCCTCGGGCGCCCCGGGCTGCGTGGCGTGTCGCAGCTCGCGGCCGCCGCCGGTGACGCGCAGCTGGTGCTCTTCGCCCCGCCCGGGCAGGAAGCGACGGCCCGCGAAGGGCTGCGGCTCGGCGCGTGTGACGTGGTGGAGCACGACCGCGACATGAACACCCTGCTGTTCGCGCTGGAGCGCGCGGCGCACGAGGCACGGCTCCGCCGCGAGGTCGCGGCGCTGCGTGCACGACTGGGTGACGAGACGCAGGAGGCCCTCATCGGCCGGTCGGAGCCGATGCGGCGCGTGAGGGAGCTCGTCGGACGCGCGGCCGCCACGCGCCGCACCGTGCTCGTCACCGGTGAGCCGGGGACGGGGAAGGACGTCGTCGCCCGGCTGCTCCACGAGCTCTCCGATCGCGTGGGGCGGCCGTTCGTGGTGGTGCGCTGCACCGACGATGCGGCCGGCCTCGAGGCGGAGCTGTTCGGCGAGGAGCGTGGCGGACTGCTGGAATCGGCGCGTGGCGGCACGCTCGTGCTCGACGACGTCGCGTCGTTCCCCCTCGCCCTGCGCGAGCGGCTGGCGCAGCTGCTCGCTGCGCGCGTGCTGCGGCGCGAGGGCGTGGATGACGAAGTGCAGGTGGACGTTCGCCTCGTCCTCACGGCGCGCTCGAGCGAAGCGCATGGCCAGCCGGTCGCCCAGCTCTTCGGCGAGCGGAACGTGCTCCCGATTGCCCTGCCGCCACTGCGTGAGCGGCGCGCGGACATCCCGCTGCTCGTGCAGCATTTCCGGTCGCGGATCGCGAAGGAGAGCGGCATGGAGCTGCCCGTCGTGACGCCGCACATGATGACACCGCTGCTCGCGCACGAATGGCCGGGCAACGTGCGCGAGCTGGAGACGTGGGTGGAGCGACTGGCCTACACGCCGGTGGGAGGTGCGGCCGATGCGTCCGCGTCGCTGATGCCGACGAGCCCCGACGCGGAGTTCGCCCGGCTGGACGCGGCGCGCGTCACGCTCGAGGAGCTCGAGCGGCGCTACGTGCTGCACGTCTACGAGCTGGAGCGCGGCCACCAGCGCCGCTGCGCCGAACGGCTGGGCATCGACCGGCGGACGCTGTACCGCAAGCTCAAGGAATACAGGGAAGACGGCGACGAGCTGCGCCGGATCGGCTAGCGCCTCACCCGGCGGCTACTTCACGTTCGAGATCGCCCACGTCCAGTAGATGGCGTCTTCGGCCGACATGCTGCCGCGCGGGTCGAGCCGTGCATCGGCGAACCCGTACTGGCCGACGTCGATCAGGTACTGCTCCCGACTCACCAGAGTCCCCTGACAGACCCGGTCGGAGGGCGGGCTGGCGCGCAGCGCGGCATGCCGCTGCGCCAGCTCATCGAGCAGCTCGGCGGGCAGGCGGTGCGCCTCGCTCGGGTACACGAAGGTGAAGTAGATGAGGTACGTGTAGAGCAGGGGCCACCGCTCGCCGAAGCGCGCGAGCAGTCGAGCCCAGTCGATCTCCTCGGCGCGCGAGCGGAGCACGTGCATCAGGTCGGCGCCGTCGAATCGCTCGCGCTCCATGACGAACGCCTTCTGCCACATCAGCTCCTCGCACGGCACGATCTTCACCGGCATGCCGAGCACCTGCGTCTCGACGGCATGCTCGAACCAGCCGTCGTCCACCACGCAGATCCCGTTGCCCGAGCTGAAGACGAGGTCCACGAAGTCGTCGTGCTGCCACGCCTTGGCGAGCCAGTGGTGGAAGCTCACCTCCGTCCGGTAGCCGGCGTCGCGCAGTGCCTCCAGCGCGCGCTCGAGATCCGCGCGTCGGAGGAAGAGGTCGAAATCCTTCGTGTTGCGCACGATGCCCGTGTACTCGAGGAAGGCGTGCGAGCCGCCGACGAGAAAGGGCACCCCGGCGTCGCTCAGCACGTGGAGGGTGCGGCGGTAGAAGGTGTTGGTGTCGGGGGCGGATTCGTCGAGCGTGGACTGGCCGGCCATGATGGACTGGGGTCAGGGTGCCGCCCGAAGTGCAATTCACGGGCTAGCAAAGAGGCCGCGGGTGGCGGTGGCCCGAATCTCTCAGTAAGGGCGGCACTTCCACCCACACCTCACCCATGCCGACGAGCGACACCATCCGGATCGCCGCCATGAGCGACGTCCACTACTCCCGCACCTCGCAGGGGCTGCTGCAGGGCGTCTTCAGCCAGGTCGCCGAGCGGGCGGACGTGCTGGTCCTCGCCGGCGACCTCACCGACTACGGCCTCGCCGACGAAGCGCGCGTGCTGGCGCGCGACCTCACCGCGCTCGTGAAGATCCCGATCGTCGGAGTCCTCGGCAATCATGATTTCGAGTCCGGGGAGCAGGACCTCGTGCGCAGCATCCTCACGGATGCAGGGGTCCACATGCTCGACGGCGACTCGGTGGAGCTGCACGGCGTGGGCTTCGCGGGGGTGAAGGGATTCGCCGGCGGATTCGGCCGCGGTGCCCTCGGGCCCTGGGGCGAGCAGGCGATCAAGCAGTTCGTCCAGGAAGCGCTCAACGAGGCGCTCAAGCTCGAGTCCGCGCTCGCGCGGCTCAAGACGAAGCACAAGATCGCGGTGCTTCACTACGCGCCGATCCGCGACACGGTGGAAGGAGAGCCGGTGGAGATCCACCCCTGGCTCGGCTCCAGCCGGCTCGAGGAGCCGCTCACGCGATTCCAGGTGAGCGCCGTGGTACACGGGCACGCGCACAAGGGAACGCCCGAAGGCCGCACCAGCGCGGGCATCCCCGTGTACAACGTTGCCGTTCCCGTCCTGACGGCGGCGTATCCCGACCGGCCGCCCTATCGGCTGATCGAGGTGCCGCGCGAGCATCCACCGACGGAGGCCGAGCCGCGACCGCACGGGCGCCGCGCGAGCGACCGCGAGCCGGTGGCGGCACGGGTCGGCGACACCGCCGGCAAGGACGACGCGCGCTGAGCGCCTACGAGCGCAGCGACGCCTGCGTGGGCGTCCCGCGCACGGTGTGCAGGTAGGTGGACAGCCGGCGAATGTCGCGTTCCAGCTCCTCGGTCCGCGTCGGCGTGGTGAGCGCGACGAGCGCATCGTGCAGCGCTCCCGTTCGCACGCGGTAGTCCAGCTCGAGACGCAGGCAGGTGTGCGCGTCCTCGGGGTGGAAGCGCATCAGGCCGTGCATGTCCACGGGCGAGCCGGCGACGCTCTCCCAGGCAATGACCCGGTTCGGCACGTACTTCGTGGTCACCGTGTCCCATTCCAGCGTGCCCCCGCTCGGGGTGGAGGCGCACCAGTGTGAGCGACCGTCGCCGTAATCCCGGACCAGGCGAAGCGCGCCGATGATGCACGGGAAGTTCTCGAAGTCGCGCACGAAGGCGAACACGACCTCCACCGGCTGCGCGACGACGAAGGACATCCGGAGCTGTGCCGAACGGCGCTCGGTGCCCGCGCGGAGGAGCGACTCGAGCAGTGGTCCGCGGGCGGCGGCGCCAATGAGCGCCAGCCCGCTCACTGTGGCAGCGGCGCGTGCCGCGCGGCTGTAGCGGTCGCTTCGGGCAACCAGCGCTCCCCCAAGCACGGCGAGAGCGAGCCCCGGAAGGGGCGGAAGCGTACGCGGCATTGGGCGAGGAAGAATCGATACGGACATGCCACCCGAGGGAGCAAGGGGGGTGCCTCGCGGGACAGCGCCCTCAGAGCCGGCTCGCCGCCTCCCGGACGCGCTGGAGCGCCTCATCCACGGTGCTGCCGATGGCTCCGAGGTGGCCCATCTTCCGACCGCGCCGCGCGCCCGGCTTCCCGTAGAGGAACAGGCGGCAACCGGGCACTGCCAGCGCGTCGTCGAACCGCGGCACGCGTCCGTTCTCCCACAGCTCGCCGAACAGGTTGTGGATCGCCGACGGCCGTGCCGGCTCGGCGTCGCCGAGGGGGAGGTCGCACGCGGCACGCACGAGCTGCTCGAACTGGCTGGTGGGGCAGGCCAGCTCCGAGCCGTGATAGGAGTTGTGCGGACGCGGAGCGAGCTCGTTCACGAGGAGCTGCCCGTCGGTCAGCAGGAACATCTCCACGGCGAGGATCCCCTCGAGATCGAGCGATTCGGCGATGCCCCCCGCGATGTCCTGCGCGCTGCGCGCGACTCCACTCGGCAGCTCGCCGGGCAGCAGGCTCCAGGAGAGCACCTGGTTGTCGTGCTGGTTCACCGCCGGCGGGTAGGCCAGCAGATCTCCGGACGGGCGCCGAGCGACGAGCACCGAGAGCTCGAGCTGAAGGTCGAGAGCCCGCTCCGCCACCGCTGAGCGCCGACCGAGATCGGCGAATGCCGCTTCGGCATCGTCCTCGGGGCGGAAGCGGAGCTGGCTGCGCCCGTCGTATCCACCCTCACAGGACTTCACGAACAGGTCCGGTCCGATGTCTCGCGCAGCAGCCGCGAGCTGGTCGGCACTCTCCAC
>CAMLIU010000138.1 GCA_946479995.1 uncultured Gemmatimonadota bacterium
CAGCACGTCGGCGATGATCCGCCGGTGACAGCGCCACCACAGCACCTCCGCGCACATGATCACCGTGCGCAGCCCGTACGCGACCATGAGGAGCTCGAACAACCCGTCCGCGAACTCCTCGCCCTGCACGTGATCGGCGTAGCCGCGGAAGGCGTCGTGCCGCCACCCGACGTTGGGTGAATCCGGCACCGGCCGCCGGCGGCCGCCGAGCGCCGGGATCCACAGGTACGAAAGCCCGACCGTCGGAAGCGCCTCGCGCAGCGCCGGCTCGGCGAACTGCGGCAGCCGCCGCGAGCCCGGATAGCGGCGGACGTCGGCGACGCAGTCGATGTCATACGGCGCGAGCGCCTCGACCAGCTCCGGAAGGGAGCGGGTGGAGTGGCCGATGGTATGGACAGTGATCAACGACAGCGGCAGTACCTCGTACTTCAGGGAACGACAAGAGCAGTACCTCGTACCTCGTACCTCATATAGGACCCAGAGGGAAGCCATTCCAATGCATCGATGGCTTCACATGGCGTAAGGGCCGAGTGACCAGCCGTGCATTGGAGTGGGCGGCCCGTCGGTCCTGCTACGTGATACGAAGTACCACGTACTGGTGTTGCCGTTACTTCCCACGCACGTACCTCTCGTACCCCTGCTGCGGCATGTCGAACACGCGGCCGTCGTGCAGTGAGCGGACGAGCTTCGCGTACTCCGCGTGTGCCCACACGAGGGGCATCGCGCCGCCGCTCGGGCGGCCGTTGAACAGTTCGCGTTCCGGGATGTCCTGGCCGTCCCACACCTGCTCGGGAAGCATGCCGCCGTCGCTCGCCTGCGCGCGCATCACGCCGAGCAGGTGCACCGCCGCCTCCGGTCGTCCCGCCGCCAGCTCGTAATGTGCGCGCTCGCCGGCCAGCAGTGGCCACGGCCGGCCGACACCCATGCCGTCGAAGGGATCGCCGTTCTCCCGCTCGCCGTACCCGTCGCCGTTGTAGCGGTACCACGCCGGTCCCGTATCGGTGCGCGTGCGGAGCATCGCGTCGATCACCTTCACCGTGTTCACGATGCGCGGATCGTCGGGCGCGCGAAGGCCGAAGCGTACGAGCGCGAGCGCGTCCACGCTCACCACCTCGTGGTAGGGCACGAAGCTCTCGTGCAACGGGCGGTTGCGAAGCTGGATCATGCCGCCCGACGTCCCGTCGTTGTCCATCACGTCGGGCGGAGCGATCCGGACGTAGTAGCCCTCCACCCCCGCGTCGCGCGCGATCGGCGTGCCGACCACGTACGTCCAGCGATCCACCTGGTCGTGCCAATCGTCCGCCGTGGCGCGGAACAGGCCGGCGAGCACGTGCTCTCCCGCACGCTCGGCGAAGTCGGCGGCCACGAGCAGCGCCGCGATCTCCACCGCCATCGTGTACGTCGAGTAGCCCCCATTCTCCTCCCAGCGATCCTGCCCCGTGATCGGCCCGTTGCGCGCGAGGAAGCTCGCCGCGCCGCGGATCATCGGCCACGGATCGATGTCCGCCAGCTGGTCCTCGCGCCGCAGCAGCTCGGCGAACAGCACGGGAAACGCGACTTCGTCCATCTGCAGGCCATGCCAGTACGGAGTGCCGTCGAGCCAGAGGTTCTGCGCCCAGCTGCCGTCCGCCTCCTGGGTGCTCATGAGGTAGCGCAGCGTGCGGCGAGCCAGCACGTCGTGGCCGAGGGCGATGAAGGCGCCGGCGCTGTTCACCAAGTCGCGCGGCCACACGAGGTGATAGCCGCCGAGCTCGTGGTCGCCCCTGCTCTCCCCCCACGGGATGGAGAGGCTGGCGATCATCGCCCCGGCGGCACTCTTGTCCTCGTGGACGGCGAGCACGGCCGCGCTGGTGCGGTAGAGGTCCACCACGCTCTCCGGGAGCTGGATGCGCGCCCGACGCCGACGGTCCCGCACGAAGCCGACGCGCGGCTCGTGCGCCACCGCGCTGTGATGCGCGTGCACCGCCAGGTCGCGCGCCGCGGCACGCCGCGATTCTTCCGGCGTGACGAAGTGACCGGGCATGGCCGGCCCGCGCGTGTGCTCGTGGAAGCGCGTCCACGCGCGCAGGTACGACGCGACCACGCGCTCGAACCGTGAGGTCAGGGTCATGCGGGCCCGCTGCGCTGCCTCCGCCGGCCCGGATCCGAAGCCGAGCGCAAGCACGAAGGTGACCTCGGTGTCGTGCCGATCCCGCGCATCGGCGCGCAGCTCCACCTCGCCGGCGAGTGCGACGTTGCCGTCGCGAGCTTCCGAGTAGAGCTCGGTGAGCCGGCCGGACGCGCGCACCTGCCGCCAGCCGTCGTTCACGCCGACGAAGCCGCAGCTTGCCGCGCTCCACCCCGCGCTGCAGCTCAACGCCAGCGACACGTCCTCGCGCCGCGCGAAGAGCATCGGGATGCCCTTGTAGTCGTCGAGCCAGGCGTCGTTGCCGAATCCCTGGTTCCCGATGTGCGGCGCGAGCAGCGCGAACAGGCGATAGTCGTCGATCGCGCCCACGAGGGCGCGGAAGTGCACCTGCTGCAGGAGCACCGAGCGCTCGGGGTCGGTGATCACCGTCTTCTCGATCTCGTAGCGCCCTTCCCTGCAGCGATTGACCAGGCGGAAGCCCGGCACGCCGGGACCGAGCAGGTGCACCGTACTCGTGGTGTCGCGTTTCTCCTCCGAGAACCAGCCGTCCGCCGCGCTGACGAGGAAGCCGAAGTCACGCGTGTTGGCCTGGTCCACGCGCGGGTAGTAGACCTCGTCCACGATGCCGTGCGAGACGGTGAACCACACGTGGCTGCGCGCGTCGAGCGCGGTTCCGACACCGCTCTTGGCGCTCGACGTCCAGCTTGGCTCGGAACCCGGGCCGCCGGGGGCCCGACAGGGAGCCACCCCTGCGAGGGCCGTCATGTGAGTATGAAGTCGGGATGCCAGAGCCGCACGCCACCACGAAACGCGTTCGCGTTCGCGCCGCGTCGTGTGTGCGGCGGAAGCTCGGGCAGCAGCCGCACGTTGCCCCCGCCGAGCACCGTGTAGTCGGCGACGACGGCGTTCATCATCAGTTCGACGATTCTCGCCACGTGCCGGCGCCAGCGACGCACCCCGATGCGCTTGAGCCCCGCGTCGCCCACCACGTCCTCGTACGTCTCGTCGTCGAGGTACGGCAGGTGCGCGATCTCCAGCGGGATCACCACGTGATCACGGATGAGCGTCGTGCCGAGTCCGGTGCCAAGGCCGAGAAACAGCATCCGCTTTCCCCGATAGCTCCCGATCGCCTGCATCGCAGCGTCATTGATGAGGCGCACCGGACGCCCGAAGGCGCCCTCGAAATCGAATCGCGTCCACCCGCGACCGAGGTTGTGCGGCTCGCGCGCGATGCGCCCGCGCACCACCGGGCCGGGGTAGCCGACGGACACGGCATCGAAGCGCCAGCCGTCCGTGGCCGCGAGCACCCGTTCCACCATCTGGCGCGGTGTCAGGTCGGGACCGGAGTCCACCTTGGCCATCGTGCGCCTGCCGGACGACTGCACCTTGATGTGCGAGCCGCCGACGTCCACCACCAGCACGTTCTTCGTCATCGAGCACTGAATCGCGAGTCCGGAACGCAGCCTCGTGCCGCGCACCCCGTGGCTGGCTACCGGGTCGCACGGTTTGCGCCACGCCGCAGGCGAGGTCATCTTGTGGCGCATGCGACCGCACTTCCTCGCCTTTCGCCGCACCCTGCCGGGAGGGATGATCGTGCTCGTCTCCCTGGAGGTGGATGCCGAGGGCACCGTGCACGGGATGCTCCAGGTGGAACGTCGGGTGGATCCGACGCGACAGCTCTTCGCGACGGCGCCGGTGGTAGCACGCGCGAGCGGCGCGACGAAGGACGAGGTGCTCAAGAAGCTGCGCGCGCTGGCCGAGAACGACGCCGAGCTCGCCGAGCAGATCGCCGCGTGGGAAGCGGCGCATCCATCGAACCGCAAGCCAGGCGACTCCTGGCCGCAGTAGCCGCATGACGCACCGCGCCCCGTCGTTCACCGAACGACGGGGCGCGGGATCAGCGTGCAGCGTGGCGCGTGGCTACTGGTCGCGACGCATAGCTTCGTTGGAGATGTTCAGGTTCTCGTTGAGCGTCGCGTCGCCATTGATGATGGCGCCCCAGCTCACGTGCGGGCCGTTCCGCTTCCCCTTCTCCACGACCTTCACTCCGTCGGGGGCGATGGTGACGGTGTAGAGCTTTCCCTGGTGCTCCAGCTCGCGCTTGATGGTCTTGTCGAGTTTGGTCGCCATGGCGTCCTCGGTCAGTGGGCAGTGATCGGATTCCGCGAAGCTACGCGCGAGTCCGTGATGAGTCTAGGGTCGTACGTCACAGCATAGCGAGTGTCAGGCGTCGGCGCTGCACCGGCGCACGTCACGTGCCCTCCAGCCCGCGCAGCTCGGCCGACAGGTGCGAGCGATCGGCCACGGTGGCGGCGAGCGGTCCATGCGCCCCGAACTCGATGATGGACACCGAGCCGACCGGACAGCCGAACCGGTAGCGGAATCGGCCGACGTCCACGCCGAGCAGCGCGCAGAGCGCCACGCGGATGGTGGCCTTGTGCGACACGACGAGCACGTTGCCGTCCGCATGCGCCTCGCGAATGGACTCGAACACGTGCGTCACGCGCTGCGCGAGCGCGACCGCCGTCTCTCCACCCGTGGGTGGATTCCACGCCGGGTCGGCGACCCACCGCTCGTACTCATCGTGATACTCGCGGTCCACCTCCAGCACGCTCTTGCCGTCCCAGCGCCCGTAGTCGATCTCGGTGAGTCCCTCGCGTTGATGCACCACGAGACCTCGCGCGCGCGCGAGGGGTGCGGCGGTGGCCAGCGCACGCTGCAGCGGGCTCGCATAGATGGCTTGCCACGGCGTAGCGGCGAAGCAGTCGGCGAACTCCGCGGCCATCCGCTCACCGGCGGCAGTGAGCGGCGGGTCGAGGTGCCGACCGCAGAACATGTTGGCGCGGCTCAGCGCCGTCTGGCCATGGCGCAGCAGGTAGAGCGTGAGTGTCATCGGTGTTCGTGCTGGAGGGATTGCGCGCGCTCACCGTCGCTCCGCTTGCGATGATCGCGCCATGGTGCTGCAAGGATGCTGTCGAGTGGAACGTGCCGGCCGCGACCACGGCACCGCCCTTGCCTTGGCAGCCCCCAGCGAATCGCCACTCGATCGGCCCCACCCCCACGCGGAGCAACGGCACATGGAAATGGAAACCCTGCGCGACCTGTACGTCGAGGAACTGAAGGACCTGTACAGTGCCGAGAACCAGATTCTCAAGGCGCTGCCGCGCATGATCAAGGCGGCCACGCACCCCAAGCTGAAGAAGGCGTTCACCAGGCATGAGAAGCAGACGCGCCAGCACGTGAAGCGGCTCGAGCGCATCTGCAAGGAGCTCGGCGAGAAGCCCACCGGCAAGAAGTGCGTCGGCATGGAAGGCGTGCTCAAGGAAGGCAAGGAGCTGATCGC
>CAMLIU010000139.1 GCA_946479995.1 uncultured Gemmatimonadota bacterium
AGCGTAGATTCGGTTAGTTCCTCTCCCGGGGCCCTGACGTCCCCACACATCCCCTCCCCCACCAGAGGCTCGATGTCCCGCCTTCGCGTCCTCGCGGCCATGTTGCTGGCCGCGCTCATCGCACCCCCACTCGTCGCGCGCGCGCAGACGCCAGCGACGGGGCGCATTACCGGCGTCGTGCTCGACTCGGCGTCGGGCCAGCCGCTCGGTGCGGTGCAGGTGTTCGTCACCGGCACCACGCTTGGCAGCTCGACGGCCGAGAATGGCCGCTTCACCATCAACGGCGTGCCCGTGGGCACGCACACGCTGGAGACGCGCCGCGTGGGTTACCGCTCCGTGCGGCACCCCAACGTCGTCGTCACGGCCGGCGGCACCACCGACGTCACCCTCCGCACGGCGACGATCGCACTCACCCTCGAGGCGGTGATCACCACCGGCGTGGTGGATCCCACGAGCGGGACGCGCGTGCCCTTCACCGTGGGTCGCATCACGGCGGAGGACGCGCCGGTGCCGGCATCGAACGCGGTGGAGACGATCCAGGGCAAGGTCGCTGGCGTCTCGATCACGCCGACCGGCCAGCCGGGGAGCGGGACGAACATCCTGCTCCGCTCGCCGACGAGCATCAGCAAGTCCACGTCGCCGCTGATCGTGGTGGACGGCGTGATCCTCAGCCAGTCGTTCGACGCCTCCACGGCGGACCTCGAGTCGATGGACATCGAGAGCGTGGAGATCGTGAAGGGCGCCGCGGCGGCGTCGCTCTACGGCTCGCGCGCGTCGTCGGGGGTGATCCAGATCCGCACGAAGCGCGGCAACGACCTCGAGGCCGGCGCGACGAAGATCGTCGTGCGCTCCGAGGTGGGTGACAACTCGCTCGCCGGCAAGATCGACTGGGCGCAGTACCACTACTACAGGACCAACGCCGCCGGCGACTACGTGGACGCGAGCGGCAACGTGGTGCCGCGCGCGCAGCGCGTGGCCAAGCCGGCATACCAGCGCTTCCAGGACACGCCGTACAAGGATCCGATCTACGACCAGGTGGATCGCTTCTTCCACCCGGCCACGTACTTCAAGAACTCGGCGACGGTGTCGCAGAACGCGGGCAAGACCAACTGGCTGCTCTCGTTCGTGAACTCCAAGCAGGGTGGCGTGGTGCTGAACAGCGGCGCCTACGACCAGAACGACGTGCGGCTCAACCTCGACCACCAGCTGCGCGACAACCTGCGGCTGTCGTTCAGCGGCTACCACAGCCGCTCCGACCGGCAGAACATCTACGGCGACACCTTCTTCGACCTGATCAACCAGGCGCCGGACGTGAACCTGCTGGTGCCCGATCCGGACGGCACGCCGTACCTCTTCCAGGGGGACCCGGAAGGGCGTGAGGAGAACCCGCTGTACGTGATCGCCACCGAGGATCGCACGCGGGCGCGCACGCGCACGCAGGGGAGCGTCGAGAGCCGCTACGCGCCCTTCGACTGGCTCAGCTTCGACGGCAACGTGAGCTACGACCGCTCCGACCGCCGCACGAACTACTTCCTGGACGCCGGCCTCAAGACGGAAGGGTTCGGCGGCCCGAATGGCGGCCCGGGCGAGATCTCGCAGAACGTGGGGAGCACCAGCGCGCTCAACGCGGCCATCGGCGCGAACCTGATCGGCAAGTTCAACGACTTCACCCTGCGCGGCACGCTGCGCGGGCTGATGGAGCGCGAGAAGAACGAAGTGTCCGCGGCGTCGGGCACGGGGCTCATCACGCCCGGCGTGCCGAGCCTGAGCAACCTGCAGAACCGTCTCTCGAGCTCGTCGGTCGAGGAGATCCGCTCGAACGGCACGATCGGGTCGGTGGGCGCCGACTACCAGGGCAAGTACATCGTGGACGCGCTCGTGCGCCGCGACGGCAGCTCGCTGTTCGGCCCCGAGGAGCGGACCAAGGTCTACCACCGCTTCAGCGGCGCGTACCGCGTGTCGCAGGAATCGTGGTGGCCCTTCGCGGCGATCAACGAGTTCAAGCTGCGCGCGTCGCAGGGCACCGCCGGCGGCCGTCCCGACTTCAGCGACCAGTACGAGACGCTGGAGTTCCTCGACGGCGGCGGCCTGCGCAAGAACACGCTCGGCAACAAGTTCCTGAAGCCGGAGCAGGCGACGGAGACGGAGCTCGGCGTGGACATGATCGTCAAGCAGCGCTACTCGCTGCAGCTCTCCTACGCGAAGAACCGCGTCATCGACCAGCTGGTGCTCGTGCCGCTCGCCGGCTTCTACGGCTACACCGCGCAGTGGCAGAACGCGGGCACCGTCGAGGGCAACACGGTGGAAGGCACCTTCGAGGCGCAGGTGGTGCGCAACAAGAACGTGAGCTGGCGCCTGGGCCTCGTGGCCGACCGGTCGCGCAACAAGATCACGGAGTTCAACCGGTCGTGCTTCCAGACCAACGTGATCGGCTACCGCTGCGCCGGCGTGTCGCTGGGCGCGATGTACGGCTTCCGCTTCATCCAGGATGCGAGCGAGCTGCCGGCTGGTGCGGCGGCGAACGCGGCCGAGTTCCAGCGCAACGATGAAGGGCTGCTCGTGTGGACTGGCGCCGGCAACTCGTACACCGAAGGCGAGTCGAAGCAGCTGTGGGGCACGACGACGACGATCGGGGGCACTACCTACAACTGGGGAATGCCGATCACGCTCAAGGATGCGACAGGCGCGCCGTCGGTGGTGCACATCGGCGAGGGCACGCCCGATTTCCACTTCGGCGTCTCGAACAACGTCTCGTGGAAGAACTTCAGCTTCTATGGCCTCGTGGACGTGCAGAAGGGCGGTGAGGTCTACAACCAGACCATGCAGCGGATGTTCCAGTACGGGCGCAGCGGCGAGGTGGACCAGGCGGGCAAGCCGCAGGAGCTGAAGAAGCCGATCGACTACTACGTCGCGCTGTACGCGGCGAACGATCCCACCGACTACTTCGTGCAGCCGGGCGGCTACGTGAAGCTCCGCGAGCTGTCGGTGCGCTACAAGGTTGGCCCGCAGCTCCTCGGCATGCTGAATCGCACGGGCGTCAACGGCATCACCCTCGGCCTCGTCGGCCGCAACCTGCTCACGTGGACGAACTACAAGGGCTACGACCCGGAAGTGAGCGACTCCGATTTCCCGTCGACCATCAAGCTGGACAGCTTCGGCTATCCGCGCTATCGCACGATCACCGGCACCGTCCAGATCGAGTTCTGACCCATGACAAACCACATGATGCAGCGAGTGAAGCCGTGGGTCGGTGCCGGCCTGCTCCTGGCGGCGATGGCCTGCCAGGACCTGGCGGTCACCAACCCCAACGAGCCGGACCGCGAGCGTGCGACCAAGCAGCCGGTGTCGGCCGAGTCGTTCGTCGCCACCAGCTTCCGTACGTTCTGGCCGGTGGCGGGACACGACGACTATCCGTCGTGGGCCTTCTCCACGATGGCGCGTGAGATCACGTCGGGCTTCGCCGACTTCGGCCAGCTCGAGACGAGCGCCGAGCCGCGCACGGCATGGAACAACAGCCCGGTGAACGCGCGCAGCAACGTGGCGGAGACGCCGTGGTACGGGCTGTACCGCACCATCTCCTCGGTGAACGACGCGCTCATCGCGATCGATTCCGGGCTGGTGGTGGTGGACGCGCAGCGCACGGCCCGCACCCATGCCGTCGGCAAGTTCATGCAGGGCGTGTCGCACGCGTACCTGGCGTTCTACTACGACTCGGCAGTGGTGACGGACGAGAAGCTGGCGCTCGACACCGTCACCAAGCCGCAGTTCAAGGGCTACAAGGACGTGGCGGCGGCAGCGCTCACGCAGCTCGACGACGCGATCGCCGTCGCGCAGGCGGGGCCGGACTTCTCCCTGCCTGGCGACAACTGGTTCTTCCAGGACATGTCGCGCGCCGACTTCATCCGGCTCGCCAACTCGTACGCGGCCCGCGTGCTGGCATACACACCGCGCACGCGCGCCGAGCGCGACGCGGTGGACTGGGCGAAGGTGATCCAGCGCATCGACGCCGGCATCACGACCGACTTCGCACCGGTGGCGCAGCCGGACATCCTGTGGGATGACTGGAAGCGCCTGATCGCCCGCGTGCGCAGCGGACCGCCGAGCGACTTCGGGCGGCCGAGCTACTGGACACTGGGCCCGGCGGATTCGACGAACGGCTTCGTGAACTGGGCGGCGACGCCGGTGGCGAGCCGCCAGCCCTTCCAGATCGTGACGAAGGATCGGCGCATTCAATCTGCTGCCGGGCCGTCCTCCGCGGGCACGTACGTGGGCTACAACAAGTCGACGATCTTCGCCGTGTCGCGCGGGACGTACCGCTGGTCGTACTACTACTTCAAGCGGTACGGCACCGGATCGAGCTGGCAGAACGGCCCGCAGCCGGCGATGACGGTGACGGAGATGAACCTGCTCAAGGCGGAGGCGCTGATCCGCCTGAACCGCGCAGCGGAAGCGGTGCCGCTGATCAACCTGACGCGCGTGGCGAACGGCAACCTGCCGCCGGTGACGGTGGATGGCCCACCCGACGAGCCGGGCTGCGTGCCGCGAAAGCTCAATGGACAGTGCGGCAGCCTGTGGGATGCACTGCGCTACGAGAAGGGAATCGAGCTGCTCGGCATGGACGGCGTGCGCGCGTTCTTCGACGCCCGTGGCTGGCAGACGCTCCCGCAGGACACGTTCGTGCAGCTCCCGATCCCGGGCCGCGAGCTCGGCGTGCTGCAGCGGCCGCTGTACTCGTACGGCGGCCCCGGTGGCAATTCGAGCGCCCCGGCGCCGGACCCGGAGCACTGCCCGGTGGCACTTGCTCGCTGCAACTAGAAGGGTTGAACGACAACTGACGTAGTTCGTACTTCGTACTGCGTAGAAAGACCCAGGGGGCTGGCCACTCCAATGAGTGGCTGGCCCCTTGTTCGTTCCGCCATTCGGAAAGGCGCACACGCTTTTCGCAGTTCCCAGAGCGTCCCGAAAGAGAAACGGGCCGCGCCTTGTAGAGCGCGGCCCGTCGGTCCTGATACGACGTACGAAGTACGAAGTACGTCAGTTGCCGTTCGTCTTCACTCGCTGCAACCTGATCTCCCGCCCATCCCGAACCCCCACGTACACGATGCCGCCTTTCCCGAAGCCGGCGATGGTCGTGTTGGCGGGGACCTGTATGCGGTCCACGAGCTTGCCGCTCCGGTCGACGATGTCGTAGGTCACGCCGGTGGACGCCTTGGTGGGGATGGTGCGGATCCAGAGGCGGTCGTCCATGTCGGCGCGCACGGAGCCGACGCCGAAGGCCGGCTTGTAGTCGGGAAGCTCGGACGGCGACACGAAGTTGAGGGGCGGAAGCTGGCTTGCGCTGTCGGCGTTGCCAGCATTCGCGCCATTGCCGTTGCGCTCGCGGTTGCCGCCACGACGCGGCGGCTCACCACCCCCCCCCCCCCCCCCCCCCAAGCGCCGTGTGCTCACCAGCTGGCCCACCC
>CAMLIU010000140.1 GCA_946479995.1 uncultured Gemmatimonadota bacterium
GGAAGCGGGAACGATCGAGTGCGGCGATGTGCGTGGCGAGCACCAGCTCGGCGCCACCGACGATCGGCGTGTGGTCAGCGAAGAGAACGCGTGCTGGCCGTGACTCCTCGTGCGCGATGCTCACCCCCGACGGAAGATCAGCATCGCACCCAGATGGCCGCCGTGATCGGTGAACCTGACGTGCACCGTCTCGCAGCCGTGGTCTCCCAGCATGGTGTACACCTCCGCGAGGTCGTACTCGAACATGGGGATGAGCGGCTCGAGCAACGGACGCCGCTTCACGGCGTTCGCCAGTACGTTGACGCCCGGCACCGAGAGGCGGAGTCGGTGCGACAGCCGGCGAACCCACGACGCCCGGCGCGCGAAGGTGAAGTGCAGCGCGCCGATCCCGCCCGGCACCAGGCGCTCGACGAGCGCGGTCGCCAGCCAGAGCCCCGCGCGCGGAGGGATGTGCTGAAGGACGATGAACGAGTGCACGAAGTCGGGTCGCGGCTGTTCGGCCGCGCGATCGCCGAAATAGTCCGGCGTGAGGACGAAGTCGGCGTTCTGGACGCCATATGCCCGGGCGTTCTGGCGTGCCTCACCGAGCATGCGCTCGCTGATGTCCACGCCCGTGATCCGGTCACACGCGCGCGACAGGGGAATCGTCAGTCGCCCGATCCCACAGCCGAGGTCCACCCCCTGACGCGGGTGAAAGGCGGGATCGATCCACTCCCGTATGTCGGCGAGCGTGCGGGCCACGTCCTCCTCGCCCGAGCGGTCGAACTGCTCCTTTACCTGTCCAGTAAGGGTGGCGCCCCGGTATCCCTCGTCATTGATGACCGTGTAGTAGGGATCACGGGCGAGGCGGTTCCAGCGCCCGCTCTCGCTGCGGAGCTCGGGTGGGAGGCCGGAGGAAGAAGCTGACATTGTGCTCAATCAATGGTGGTGAGCCGCGAGTCACTCGAGCCGGCTACACGGAGCGCGCGGCGCGCGGCGACGAGCCGTTCGACATGCTGCATGACGTCGGTGACTGCGATTCGCTGGATGCAGACGTTGCTGGTACAGGCAGCGTACTCCCGTCCATTATAACAGGGACGACAGGCGAGGTCGGCGCCGCCCCACAGGGCCACGACGTCGGGTGCGTCGACCAGGGACTTGGTAGGCATGGTCGGGCCGAACAATCCGATCACGGGCGTCCTCGCGAGTCGTGCGAGATGGAGGACGCCGGTGTCGTGCACGACCACCAGCTCGGCCGCCCGGAGCAGCGCAAGCGTTCCCGTGATGGAGTGCCGGCCGATCTCGTCGCGAACCGCCAGTCCCTCGAAGGCAGGCCGCACCCACACGTCAGCCTGGTCGCCGACGAGGGTCACGGCGTAACCGTCGCCAAGCAGGCGCTCGGCGAGCTCGCGATAGCGCTCCACTGGCCAGCGACGCAGCGCGTCCTCACGAAGCACGTTGCGCGCGCCGCCCGGCACGAGGACGATGCCGACGTGCTCCGGGTCGGCCGCGGGGGGGAGCGGACGCTGCATGGGCGCGAGCGGATAATGACCGACGATAGGGCCACGCGCGTCCTCATCGTCCAGGAGTCGCGCGCATTCGTCACCGAAGTACCGGCCCGGGATCGGGAGCGTACGCGACGAAAGATCGTGGTCGAGGGCACGCAGGCGGCCGGTGCGCACCGGCACGAGCAGGAGGCGATACCGCGCGTCGGCGTGGCCGAGCAGCGTCTCGTCGAACGAGAGCGGAGCGAGCTGCTTCCAGAGCGCGGCGAGGGCGCGCACCCGTCCTGCCGGTCCGCCACGCAGCAGCGATACCTCGTCGGCGACGACGACGTGGTCGACACCGATGCATTCGACGAGCTCGCGGGCCCGCGATCCGCAGAGCCACGTGACGTGCGCGCCGGGGTCGCGGCGCCTGATCTCGGCAACGACGGTGGACATCATGACGACGTCCCCCAACGCGGAGAGGCGGACGATGAGGTAGCGTCTCGCCTTCATGGGGAAGGGCTGCAGACGAGCTGACCACGCGCGACGCGCTGCCGCCGGCGGCTCGGCGTCCGCCTGTCCATGACGAACACGAGCCCCCACATCACCCAGAGCATCTCCATGACGAACGGCGTGAGGATGCTGTTGACGAACGTGGCGTGCACAATGATGGCGGGGATGCCGGCCCCGATGCCGACCGCGAGGGCGCGCCAGCTCGCCGGCAGCTCCGCATCGCGCCAGACACGCCGGCAGCTCCTGAACACGTACACCAGCATCGCCACGTACAGCGCAAGGCCGACGATGCCCGTCATGACGGCGATGAACAGCAGGCCGCCATCGCTGGAGTAGGAGCCGGCTCCCGCGCGAGTGCCTCCGTAGCGCTCGACGACGAACCCGAAGGTGTTGAAGCCGATCCCGAACACCGGATTGTCGGCCCAGACCTCGAGTGCCCGCAGCCAGTTGATGACCCGGCTCATGGCCGACGCGTCGCTCACCGTCAGCTTGTTGAAGCTCATCGCATACTCGAGGAGCCGCGGAAGGGCCGCCAGAAACGCGACGCCGACGATCGCGCCGAACTGCAGCATGCGGCGGGAGACCCCACGCACCGCGAGGATGATCGTCAGTCCCACGGCGAGACCGAGAAAGGAGCTGCGCGACAGGGTGGCGACGAGCGCAGCGAAGAAGAGCAGTGGCTTCCAGATCGGAACCCGTTCACCGCCGGAGAGCTGCGCCACGTTGACGAGCAGCATGAGCATGAGCATGGAACCGGCGATGTTCGGTTCGAGCATCGTCGACACCAGTCGATGCCCCTGCTCATCCCAGTCCACATACACGCGCGAGTCCGGGTATACGACCTGGGCGAAGTGCGGGATGAAGATCGACTGGATGATGCCGAACGCCGCGAAGATGAGCATCATCGTCTCGAGGCTTCGCCATACGCCCGGAACATCGTCCGCGCGCACGATGTTGATGACCACGAGGTAGACGAGGAAGTAGACGCACCACCGGGCGAGATACGCGAGACTGACCATGAGGGCGAGGCCCGACAGTCCGAAGCGCGGCACCGCGAACAGGGCCGACACGAAACCCACGGTCGCGAACGCGAGCATCAGCCCCCCCACGACGTCCACGCGAAAGGACCGGGCCGCCAACGCGCTGACGAAGGTGACGGCGAGGAGCGCGAGCAGGCCGATGTCGTTCACGAGCAGTGGCGCCTCGTTGGTCCCCGTCGAGAGCACGGGAATGCGCCCCAGCTGACCGATGATGAGCAGCAGGATCACGACGCGGAGCATCGTGACAGGGCGGACCGGCCAGGAGCGAACATCGCCAACGCCGACACCGACGAGGCGGTACGGCGGCGCTCCCGTCAGCCGGAGCGCATCACCCCGCCGCGAGCTCACGCGACTCGTTCTCGCTGAGCACCACGCCAGCGCATGGCACGTCCAGCCGGCGCAGCGTCTCCATGGCGTCGGTGAGGTCGCGCCGGCTCACGCGCCGGGGCGGAGCGACGAGGAGCACCGGACGGTCGTCGCTGAGTGCCGCGGCCGTGGAGTCGGCCGCCATTCCCGGGAGGCGGACGACGACGAGCGCGTGCTCCTTCTCCAGGCGCGAGATGAGGCCGCCGACGCTGGCCCCAACCGGCGCCGCAGCGCTCGGCGCCGTCAGGTCGAGAATCGTGGCGCTCTCGCCGCGCGCCAGCGCGGTGTCGACCAGTCGCTCGGCGACACGCGACGTCCTCACGCCCTGCTCCACCGGTATGAGGAGCACGGTGCGAACGGCCGAGCGCCCGGACATGAGCAGGGGCGTACGCGGATCGAACCGCAGCGCAGGTACGCCTGCCACGCGTTCGATGGCATCAGGACCTTCCACGTAGCGGCCATGGGAGCCGGCCACGAGCGCCAGCAGCAGACCAACGACCAGGCCCGCACCGATCCCCGCAGCCGTCGTGATCACCGGGTCGGGGAAGGCGACCTTCTTCGGTACCGTTGCCGCGTCGAGCTGCCGAATATCCCCCCCCTCGGCGATCGCACTGAGTCGTGCCTCGACGAGCTGCGTCTGCAGCGCCGCGTACGTCAGCCCGAGCCGCTTGACCTCGCGCACCAGGCGTCCGCTCGTTTGCGCTTCTCCCGGAAACTGATCCAGCTGCGCCGACATCGTGCCCAGCTGGCGCTCGATCTCGCTGCGCTGACGCTGCAGCGCGCCGGAGTACGCCTTGCCGAGGGGAACGAGCTGCGACTGCAGGTCGTTGATGCTCCGGGTGAGCGCGACGACGTCGCGGTCGGTTTCCAGTCGCGTCTCGAGCAACCGGGTGCGCTGCGTCTCGAGCTCGGAGATCCGGCTCAACAGGTCGTTGATCCCGCCGCTCTTGAGGAACGCGGGGAAGGCGGCGAGCTGACGCTGCGTCATGTGACCCGCAGCGACCTGCGCCAGCATCTGGTCGAGCGCGCCCTGCTCCACTTCCACTTCGCCGAGACTCTTCCGCAGGTCGGCGGCCTGCTCGAGCTCGAGCTTGCCCATCACTTCCGGGTCGAGCAATCCGCTGCGCTCCTGGAACTGGCGCAACGCCTGCTCCGCCGACGCGAGCTGGACTGCCGTGGTGTCGAGCTGCGCGGAGAGGAATTCGACCCGATGCGCGTTCACGCCCCTGTCGGAGGTCTTCTTCCGCGACAGGTAGGTGGACAGCGCAACGTTCGGGACGGCAGCTGCAGTGATGGAATCCGGCGCGCGATAGCTCACGGCGAGCACCTCGCCGCCAGCCTTCTTCACGTCCAGGTGCTTCGAGAGCTGCCTGACGGCATCCTCGTGATCCACGAGGCGCAGGGAGAAGCTCGCCGGCAGGGAGTCACGCAGCCGGATGCTCCCGAGGGGCGTCGCGACCGCGCCGCCCGCCGCCGCGGTGGCATTCACGCCATCCCCCGTCACCCGATACTGCGTGCCGGTGGTACGCTCGAAGTCGAGGTCGAGCCGCTTGAACGATCCGGGTAACCGTACCTCCCGCACGAACCTCGTCGCCGGCAGCCCCTCCGGCTCGCGCGGCTGCACCTGCAGCATCAGCGAGTCCACCACCTCGCCGAGCACCGACTTGCTCTCGAGAATCTGGATCTCGGTCTCCAGCTGCGTCCCCCCGCCGCCGAAGATCGCGCCCGCCCCCGCCGCGAGCCCGCCAAGCGCGTCTCCGCCCAGGCGCGACAGCAGCGAGCTGCTCGGGTCGGCCGACCGCACGATGGCGCTCGCCTTCCCCTCGAACCGTCGGGGACCGAACAGGATGACAAGGAGCGCGAGCACCAGGCACGCCGCGATGCTGCCGAGCACGACGCGCCAACCACGCCGCACGGAGCGGGCGACGTCGGCGAGGTCGATGGTATCGGGACTCGAGGTGCTCACTTGTGCAGCACCGTGTAGAGGAACGAGCTGATCAGCACGCCGGTGCTCGCGATGGAGAACATGTTCCGGTAGAGCCACGAGCGCTTGGGGACGAAGATCTGGTCGCCCGA
>CAMLIU010000141.1 GCA_946479995.1 uncultured Gemmatimonadota bacterium
GGGGCGGGCAAGTCCATCATCGTCGGCGCGCTGGGGCTCCTGCTCGGCGAGCGCGCCAGCACGGACCTCATCCGCAGCGGCGCCGACCGCGCCACGGTGGAAGGGGTGTTCGAGGTCTCCGATCGTCCCGAGATCCTGGAGCTGCTCGACGAACGCGGGATCGACGTCGAGGAATCCCTCGTCGTGCTCAAGCGGGAGATCGTCGCCGCGGGGCGCGCGCGGGCCTGGGTGAATGGCACCACGGTCAACGCCGGCATCCTCGCCGAGATCGGCCGCCACCTCGTCAACCTGCACGGCCAGCACGAGGCGCAAACACTGCTCGATCCGGAGGCGCAGCGTCGCATCCTGGACGCTTTTGCCGGCGCCACCGAGCAGGCGGCCGCGGTTCGCGAGGCGTACGACGCATGGTCCGCCGCGCGGCGCCAGATCTCCGAGCTGATGCGGCGGCGCGCCGATGCGGAGAAGCGCGCCGACTACCTGCGTCACGTCGTCCAGGAGATCGAAGGGGCGCGGCTCGTGGAAGGGGAGGACGCGCGCCTGGAAGACGAGGCGCGGCGGCTCGAGCACGCCGAGGAGCTGCGCGAGCTTGCCGGCGGCATCTCGAGCGCCATCGAGGGAGACGAGGGTACGATCCTCACCCAGCTGTCACAGGTCGCGCGCCTGCTGTCGAGCATCCAGCGCATCGATCCCGCGCTGTCGCGGCTGCAGGAGCTCTACGACGCGGCGTACTACAACCTCGAGGCGCTGGCGCGCGACGTGGCCGAGTACGAGGCGTCGGTGGAGCTCGACCCCGCTCGGCTGGAGGAGGTGCGCCGTCGGCGTGACCTCCTCTTCCGGCTCACCAAGAAGTACGGCGCCACCCTGGGCGAGGTCATCGAGGCGGGGCGCACCGCCCGGGCCGAGCTCGACCTCGTGGATTCCGCGGGTCTCGACCTGCGCGCGCTGGAGGAGCGCGAGCGTGAGGCCGAGCGCACGCTGCACGAGCGTGCCGCCTCGCTCACCGCTGCGCGTCGCGACGCCGCCGAACGGCTCGGCGTCGCCGTGGATGAAGTGCTGCCCGACCTCGGCATGCCCGACGGTCACTTCATCGCCGCGCTCGTTCCCGCCCGCGAGATCGGTCCCGATGGCGCGGAGACCGTCGAGTTCCGCGTCTCGCTCAACGTGGGGCACGAGGAGCGGCCGCTGGCGCGTGTCGCATCGGGCGGCGAGCTCTCCCGCGTCATGCTCGCCCTCAAGACGATCCTCGCGCGGCTGGACCGCGTCCCGACGCTGATCTTCGACGAGGTGGACGCCGGCATCGGCGGGCGCGTGGGGCTGCAGGTGGGCGAGACGATGCGACGCGTTGCGAGCTATCACCAGGTGTTCGCCATCTCGCACCTGCCGCAGATCGCGGCGCGCGCGCACCATCACATCCTGGTCGCCAAGGGCGCGCGCGGCGGCGTGACGACGGCCGACGTCACCGTCCTCGAAGGTGAGGCGCGGGTCACGGAGATCGCGCGAATGCTCGGCGGCGACCCGGAGAGCGACGTGAGCCGCGCCCACGCACGCGAGCTGCTGGAGAGCGCTGCGACCGTCGCCGCGCCGGAGCGCGCGGCAACCCCCCGCCGTCAGTCGGCGCGACGCAACCGGTAGTAGATCCGCAGCTGGATCTGGTCACGGGAGGCCTTCGGCAGCCCCGCGTCTCCGCTCACAGTCTCCAGGTGTGCGAACGTCACCTCGATCGGGTATCGCGCCCGTCCACGTGCGTACGCGTTCACCGTCGAGAACCGGAATCCGACTCCGAGGCGCTGCGCGGTCGTCGTCGAACCGACCGTCGTCGCGACAGACGGCGCCGGGTCGTTGCGGCAGCTCGCGCATGGCGGAGCGGTGCCAGCCGAATAGGTGGTCGCGCCCACCCGTTCCAGGCCGTAATGCCCATCCACCGACAGCCAGTCGCTGAAGTAGTAGCGCGGTGTCAGGTCCAGGCCGACCACGTCGCCAGCCGTCCGGCTGCGCTGGCCGAAGGCCGGGAATGGGTACGGCGCCTCCGGATTGCCGTACAGCGACGCCGTCACGGTACGCGCGAAGGCCTTCGCATACCTTGCCGCGATCGTGCCGCCAAAGCGCCCGCTGATCAGGTCGAGGGCGGAATGCACCTCCACACCCGCTCCCTCGCCTGGCGCGATGTCCACGAGGTCACGTGCCGAGTCGGCCTGGCTCGTGGCGAAGCGGACCGCCGCACCCACCAGCATGCGTGATTGCAGGCGCGGGACCGGGCCCTCGCCGCGGGCGAAGCGGTCGAAGAGCAGGAACTTCGCGCCGACCGCCACGTCGCCGATCCCCAGCCGATCCGACGTGTGGAGCGAGTCGAGCCCGCCCGCGAGTGGACTCTGCAGCAGACCCGGCGTGCCCGCTCGCCCCTGCAGGTCGACGTACGAGAAATCCGTCGTCGCCAGGAACACGCCCGTGCTCGCCCCGGCGCCCGCACCGAGGTACTGCTGCAGCGCCGTGTTGATCGCCTGGCGCCGCCCCTCGATGGACGTCGCGAGCGCGCTGCCCTCGCGCGGCGCGAGCAGCGCGCTCGCAGCCTCGGTACCAAGCACGAGCACGGCGTTGGCGTAGGCCCGTGCCTGGTCGCGTGCGGAGGCGGCGCCGGCGGGATCGGCGTTGACCGCGGAGCACCCCGACGCTCCCGGATCGGCCGCGCATTGCGTGATGAGCTTCGCCAGCTGATCGCTCGCCTGCTGGAACGCGCTTGCAAGATCGAGGTTCTGCTGCGCAGCCTCACTGCGCCTGCCGGAGGGGACGAAGCCCATGTTGGCGCGAGCGGCCGAGTCCTCGTTGACCCGTAGCTGCACCACGCGGCGCGTCTGCACGACGGGCACCTGCACGCCGACGCTCAGCCGGCGTGTCACGCCGTACTCGAGCGAGATGGGCGTGGTCACGATGCGCGCGCCGCCGCGGACCTCGAGGCGTCCGAGTGACAGCCGGACGGCAGGATCGCCGGCGAGCGTCTGCAGGCTGCCCTCCGTGGAGGCGAGCAGCGGGAACTGTGCGACGCCCAGCGCGGTCGTCGAGAGGTCCGAGCTCAGGGGCTCCGTGCCCCCCGATGCGGTGAAGCGCTCGTCGTAGCGCGTCCAGGCGGTCGTGATCCCGAACCGGAGCGAGCCGGCAGCGAGGGGCGCGGCGTCCTCGGTGTGGGAGAGCGGGGCCTGCGCGCGAAGGGTCGGCACCGCCGCGAGCGGCGCGACGACTGTGAGCAGGAACGAGGACGCGCGGCGAAGGGCAGGGAGTGCGGCAAGCGGCGGCATGGGGGCGAAGGTTATCATTGGGGCGCACCCCCATCAACTTCGACCGACACTCCGTGACTCGCTTCGCGCTCCCGACGGTCCCCTGGCAGCTGACGGGCAATCACTGGCTCGTGCTGCCGTGCATCCATCCCGCCAACGGCGCCGTGCACATGGTGGGAATGCTGCATCGCGGCGCGCGGGCGGCGGTCGAGCTCGCGGGCAGCGCCGAGTACCTGAATGGATCTGGCGACGCGCTGCTCACGCCCGTGGTGGAGATCGACGGGGTGGAGCAGGACCTCTCCGCCGGCATGATGGCGTGGGAGCGTGTGGCGCAGTGGCTCCCGACGTTCACCTGCACCTTCGGCGATCTGGTGGTCCGCGGCACCGTGTTCGCGCCGTACGGACGCGACATCGACATGGCGGGCGCCGTGTATGCGCTGGGCGTGGAGAACCGAGGTGCGAGGGAGCATCGGGTCACGCTGGGACTCCGCGGCACCCTCGGGCACCGCCAGCTGCGTGTGCGAACCCCCCGTGCTGCCGCGGATGAATCGCGCGTCTCGTCGTTCGGCGACGGCGTCATCCTCCTCGAGGGATCCGCGCAACCAGGACTCGTGGCGCTCGCGCTCCGCGCCGACGGCGACGCGGCAGCGCGCGTGTCGGGACGGAGCTTCTCCCTCACGCGCGAGCTGGCGGTGCCGCCGCGCGACCAGGCGCAGGCCGCGTTCTACCTGGGGGCCGGTCCGGAGCGCGATGGCGCGGTCGCCACTGCCGCCGTCCTGCAGCGTCGTGGCTGGCGAGCGCTCCTCGCCGGCACCCGCGACGCATTGCAGCAGCTGGAACAGAGCACCGGCAGCGAGGCGGTTGATCGATTGATCAACCGCAACCTGCTGTTCGCGTACTTCTATGCGCTGGGCCGCGCGCTCGACGATGCGCACTACTACGTGGTCCGCACCCGTGTGCCATGGCATGGCGCCGGCATCACCGTGCGCGATTGGGAAGCGCTCATGTGGGTGCTCCCCGCCGTGCAGCTCGCCGACCCCGGGCTCGCGCGCGAGACGCTGCTACGGATGTGCGAGCTCCACGCCTACGCGCCCGGCCGCGGAGTTCACTACATGGACGGGACGATGTTCGAGCCCGGGTTCGCCCTCGAGGGTGCCGCGGCCTACCCGCTCGCGGTGGATCGCTACCTCCGCGATACGGGTGACGACGCCATCGTCGACGAACCCGCCATCGGCGACGCGCTCTACGCGGCGAGCGACGACCTCCGCGAGCGCCGCGACCAGCGAGTGCCACTCTACTCCACGGAGGTGCACCCCGATGGCGCCACGTCGGTGCACCCCTTCACGCTGCACGGCAACGCCGTTGCCGCACTCGCCCTCGACGTCCTTCGGCGCACTCTGGACGAGCAGTCCGCGCGCGACGTCCAGGACCCGGCCGCGGTGCGGGCGGCCATTCGGCGCCACTTCGCGGCCGACCGCGACCCCAAGGCGACGCTCGCGGCCTCGGTGGACCTCGCCGGCCACACCAGCATGGAGGACGTCCCCTCCGCGAGCGCCCTCTGGCTTCCGCTGTACGAGGCCATCGGCCGGGACGACTCGCTGTACCGGCGCACGGTGAAAGCCATCCCGCCCGACGATGAGCTGCTCGTCCGCCGCATCGCCCGGCTGCTCGGTCCCGGCGGCGATGCGATGCTGCAGTGGCTGCGACGCGCACCGCTGGATGGCGGCCTGGCGGCGGAGGTGGTGGACGATGCCGGCGTCGCCATCGCCAACGGCGGCGACGCCTCGCTTTCGGGGTTGCTCGCGGCGACGGTGTGGTACGCCGTCCATGCGCTCGGGCTGGCCGTGTGAGTGCCGGCGTCGCGACTACCGACACGCGCGTCGGAGTCTTATATTCGCTGCATCGCGGGAATAGCTCAGTTGGTAGAGCACAACCTTGCCAAGGTTGGGGTCGCGGGTTCGAGTCCCGTTTCCCGCTCTGGACACGACGACGGGGGAGCGGATGCTCCCCCGTTTTTCGTTGCCGCGCGCCGGGATGGCGAAACTGGCAAACGCGCGAGACTTAAAATCTTGTGCCCGCAAGGGCTTCCGGGTTCGATCCCCGGTCCCGGCATCTCCCAGGGTGGACGACGACAGAACGGCGCGGGGGCCGCCGGGGACGCCCCCGGGTGTGGCCACGGCG
>CAMLIU010000142.1 GCA_946479995.1 uncultured Gemmatimonadota bacterium
CGCAGTTGTAGTCACCCCCCTCGAAGCGCTACCTTCCTTCTCTGCCTCTCATAACCGCTCCATGCTCGCCACGGTCGACGCCCTCCTCCCGCTCAGCCTCCTCGAAGCCGTCCGCGACGTAGATACTCCCGACGGAGTGCTGGAAACCGAGTTCGTCGACGAGCTCCGCAACAAGCGGTTCGGGCTCAGCGACACGGTCTACGTCCAGATCAAGCGCTACTCCGACGCCGTCCGCCGCAACCATCGGCCGGCGCAGGACGAAGTCGTCGCGCTCGCACGCCTCATCGGCCGCCGTCCGGATGCCGAAGCGGTGCTGCGCGCGGCCGGCCGCTACCTGGCGCACGAGGCGTACAAGACGGTGCCCTCGGTGAGCCGCACGATGATGCACGTGCTGCCATCGTTCATCGCGCGTCCGATGGCGCTGCGCCGCGTCCGGAAGATCGCGAAGCGCTACCTCAACGCGAACGTCCGCCGCGTCGGCACCTACATCCTGCTCGAGGTCCCGCGCTCCATCACGCTCGGCGTGGCGCCGGGCGGCATCGGCTGCGCGTTCTACGAGGCCACGCTGCGCGAGCTGCTCAAGCTGCTCGTCGGCGACACCGGCGCCGTGGAGCACACGCGGTGCGAGGGACGCGGCGAGGGTTCGTGCGAGTGGCGCGCCGACTGGCGCGGCGCCACCGCGTGAGCCAGACGTGATTCTCCTTCCCGAGGTTCCACGATGCTGAATCGCGACACCCTGCCGGCGATCCAGCGCGCGCTCGCTGACGCCGACATCGACGGCTGGCTCCTCTTCGACTTCCAGGGGACGAATCCGGTCGCCGCGGGGATGCTCGGCCTCGAGGGAATGGTGACGCGCCGCATCTTCGTCTGGATCCCCGCCGAAGGCGCGCCGAGCGCGCTCGGGCACGCGATCGAGCAGGGGCCGTGGCGGAAGTGGCCGAAGGAATGGCCGCGCAACACCTACAGCTCGTGGCGCCAGCTCGAGGACTCGGTGGCTGGCGTGGTGCGCGAGCGTCGCGTGGCCATGGAGTACTCGCCGGGCGACGCCGTGCCGTACCTGGATCGCGTGCCCGGCGGCGTGCTCGACATGATTCGCGAAGCGGGGGTGAAGGAGATCGTCAGCTCCGGTGAGCTCGTGTCGCGCTTCTTCGCGGCGTGGACGGACGAGCAGCTGGCGTCGCACATGCGCGCGGCGGAGATCATCCGGCAGGTGGCGCTCGACGCGTTCGAGCTCGCCGGCCAGCGGTCGCACACGCAGCGCCCCATCACCGAGCACGAGCTGATGCTCTGGATGCGGGACCGCTTCACGCGCGCCGGGCTCGTCACCGACCACGGGCCCAACGTGTCCGCCGGTGACAACGCGGCCAACCCGCACTACGAGCCGTCGGCGGAGCACCCGCGCGAGATCGTGCGCGGGGACGTGCTGCTCATCGACCTGTGGGCCACCGAGCCAGGCGGCATCTACGCCGACCAGACGTGGATGGCCACGCTCGGCGAGCCGTCGCCCCGGACGCAGGAGGTCTGGAACGCGGTGCGGGATGCGCGCGACGCCGCCATCGCGCTCGTGCTGGAGAAGTCGAAGGAGAACGAGCCACTGCGTGGCGCCGACGTGGATGACGCGGCGCGCGACGTGATCGAGTCGCGCGGCTTCGGCGAATACTTCACGCACCGCACCGGCCACTCCATCGACGCGCGCTCGCTCCATGGCGCCGGCCCGCACCTCGACAACCTCGAGTCGCGCGAGGAGCGGCTGCTCATCCCGGGAGTGGGGTTCTCCATCGAGCCCGGCATCTACATTCCCGGCGAGATCGGCGTGCGGAGCGAGGTCAATGCGTTCATCCATCCCGGCCGCGCCGTCATTACGCCTGCCGACTACCAGCGCGAGCTGATCGTGCTGTAGGGGCGGGCGCGCTGGCTCGCGCCTTGCCCTTGGGACACTGCATCCCGAACGCTCATCCAGACATCGTGACCGCTGCCGCAACGCGCGCCGCCGCGCTTCGCCTTCCCGCCATCCTCATCCTTTCCTCGCTCCTCCTCACCGCCTGCGGCGACGCG
This sequence comes from uncultured Gemmatimonadota bacterium, assembly GCA_946479995.1. Next base: position 2,056 of record CAMLIU010000142.1, read on the forward strand.
GGGGGCACTGGCGCGCGCAACCGGAAGGGCTCGGCGAAGGGGGACGTGGACGAGGAGGCGACCGGGCCGGTCGTTATCGACAAGCCGGACGCGGCCTACAAGGTGATCAGCGTCGCATCGCCGGCCTCGGTCACGGGCACGGTGCGACTCAAGTCACCCCTGCAGCCGCTGCCGCCGGTGGCCACGGGTGCCGACAGCGCGCTGTGCGGCCCGAGCATCGCCGACAGCTCGGTGATCGCGAAGGACAGCACCGGGCTCGGCAATGTGGTGGTGTGGATCGAGGGGGTGCGCAGTGGCAAGCCACTCCCGATCGAGCGCCGTCTGGAGCTGGAGAGCCTCAACTGCCGCCTCGACCCGCGCGTGCAGGGCGCCGTCATGGGGAGCGGGCTCAACGTCCTCGGCCACGATGAGTTCCGCCAGCACCTCCGCTTCATCGCTGCCGGCGACACCGCCGCGCGCACGATGGTCCTCCTCGGCCGCGACGAGCAGGTGATCCCGACGAACCTGCCCTTCGCCTCACCGGGGCTGGTGATCGTGCACGACGCTGACCACTCGTGGCCGCGCGCGTACATCGCCGTCTTCGATCACCCCTATTTCGCCGTCACGGGCCCCGACGGAAAGTTCACCATCGACGGCCTCCCGCCCGGCAAGTACACCCTCGCCACCTGGCACGAGCGCACCGGCAAGCACGAGCAGCCGATCGAGGTGACGGCGGGAGGGGCGGTGAAGGCGGAGGTGGTACTTCAACCGTGAACCGTGAACGGTGAATCGTGAACCGGAACAGCGGACGGCACACCGGACTCAGCTCGGTGTGCCGTTGTCGTTAACGGTTCACGCTTCACGGTTCACGGTTCACGTGCAGTCACCGCAGCTCCGCCCGGTACAGCTTCTCGTAGATCCCGCCGCCGAGTGAAAGGTCCTCGTGCGTGCCGGATTCCACGATGCGGCCGCGCTCGAGCACCAGCACGCGATCGGCACGGCGCACGGTGCGCAACCGGTGGGCGATGATCAGCGTGCTGCGGCCGGTGAGGAGCTCTTCCATCGCTTCCTCCACCAGGCGCTCGCTCTCGTTGTCCAGGCTGCTCGTCGCCTCGTCGAGCACCACCACCGCCGGGTCCTTGAGGAACACGCGCGCGAGCGCGATGCGCTGGCGCTGGCCGCCGGAGAGCTTCACGCCACGCTCGCCGACGAGGGTGTCGAGCCCCGCCGGCAGGCGCTCGATGAACTCCATCGCATGCGCGGCGCGCGCCGCCTGCAGCACGTCGGTGTCGCTCGCATCGGGGCGTGCGTAGGCGATGTTGTCGCGCACCGAGCCGCTGAACAGCGCGGGCTCCTGCGGCACGAGCCCGATGGAGCCGCGCAGGTCGGCGAAGCTCAGCTCGCGGACGTCAACGCCGTCCAGGGTGATGCGGCCACCCGTCACGTCCCAGAAGCGCGGGATGAGCGAGGCGATCGTCGTCTTTCCCGCGCCCGACGGACCCACCAGCGCCACCACCTCGCCGGGCGAGATGTCGAACGTCACGTCCTCCAGCGCCAGCGGCAGCTCCGGGTTGTAGCGGAAGTCCACGTGCTGGAGCGACACCGCGCCGCGCACGGGCCGGCGCAGCGGCGTCGCCACCTCGGGCTCGGCGACGGTCGGCTGCGTCTGCAGGAGGTCGAACACGCGCTGCGCGGCGCCCACCGCCTCCTGGTAGCTCCCGAACAGCGAGGCCAGCGATCCCACCGCCGCGGCCACCGTGATGGCGTAGAGGAGGAACTTCACCAGCGCGCCCGGGGTGAGTGCCCCCTCGAGCACCAGCTGGCCACCCTGCCAGAGCACCGCCACCACGCCGGCGAAGGCGACGAAACCCACCACGCCGAACAGCAGCGCGCGGTGCTTCGCCCGCTCCACGGCACGGTCCACCACCTCGCCCAGCAGGCCACTGTAGCGCGACACTTCCTCGTCCTCGCGCACGAAGCTCTGCACGGTGCGGATCTGCGAGAACGCCTCGTCGGCGGTGCCCATCGCCTCCGCCACCTTGTCCTGCACTCCCGTGCTCGCGCGGCGCAGCCGGCGCCCGAAGAAGAACGCCGAGCCGACCACCACCGGCACCACGGCGAGCGTGGTCGTCGTGAGGCGGGGGTGCGTGAGGGTGAGCAGGATGATGCCGCCGACGAGGAAGAGCGACTGCCGCGACAGCTCGGAGATCCACGTGGCCATCAGCGTCTGCAGCACGGCGAGGTCGGACGAGATGCGGCTCGTCAGCTCGCCGGAGCGGCGCTCGGTGAAGAAGCCGGGCGAGAGGCGCACCAGGTGGGCGAACACATCCTCGCGCAGCTTCGCCACCACCCGCTCGGCCGTGCCGGTGAGCAGGTAGACCTGCACGAAGTTCATCACCCCCTGCAGCGCGAAGGCGCCGATCAGGAAGAGGGCGATGCGGTCGAGGAGCGCGCGGTCGTGCTTCTGGAACGCGGCGTCAAGCAGGCGCTGCACCACGGCGGGAAAGGCGAGTCCCACGGCGGCGGCGATGACGAGACAGATCGCGCACACCACGATCCGCCCGCGGTACGGACGGACGCGGGGGATGAGTGCCTTCAGTGCGGTGGGAGCGACGGGGCGGCGGGACTTCGGGGCGGGCACGGCGACGGCTGGATCGGTCACGTCAGTGGGCCGCTGCTCCCGGGCCGCGCAGCCAGTGGCGCACCGTCGTCAGTGATTGGTTGAGCGAGTGGCCGGCGCGTGCCATGGTCTCGATCCACTCGAGGAATCCCTCGCTCGGCTCCACGCGCGTGCGCGGCGGCTGGCTCCAGTCGTCCGACGTCCAGATGCGCACCTGCACCATGCTGTGCGCGTCGGGGGCGGAGATGAGCAGCAGCCGCTCGGGGTCGCCGTGCGCGGGCCCCATCAGCAGCGGCAGCTCGCTCGGTGCGTCGCTCACGCGACCGCCCGGTCCACCACCATCGCCGCGAACAGCAGCGCGAGGTAGAGAAGGGAGTACTTGTACACCGACCACGCCGGCTTCACGAAGTCGGCGGCGCGCATGACCTTGATCACGCCCCACAGCAGCCACCCGCCCAGGGCGGCCGCCATCACCAGGTACGGGATGCCGAGCGCGCCGAATGCCACCGGCAGCAGGGTGAGCGGCAGCAGGATGAGCGTGTACCAGAGCATGTTGCGCATCGTCTCCCGCTCGCCCCAGACGAGGGGGGCCATGGGCACGCGTGCATTCCCGTAGTCGCGCTGCTTGTTGAGCGCCAGCGCCCAGAAGTGCGGCGGCGTCCAGTAGAAGATGATGAGGAACAGGTAGATCGCCATCAGGTCGAGCCGCCCCGTCACCGCCGCCCACCCCACGAGCGGCGGGAAGGCGCCCGCCGCGCCGCCGATGACGATGTTCTGCGGCGAGCTGCGCTT
>CAMLIU010000143.1 GCA_946479995.1 uncultured Gemmatimonadota bacterium
CGCAGCGCATTGCCGACCTCGACGCGCAGCTGTTCAAGAACGACGCGATTCCGCGTCGCGAGCTGGAGCAGGCGCAGACCGATGCGGCCAGTGCGGCCGCCGACCGCGACGCGGCGATCGAGCAGATGCGCGCCCTCGGCGTGGACGAAGCGAGCATCGCTGCCGTGCGGGAGAATCGCGCCGGCGCCCCGACGCAGGCGGTGATCCGGGCGCCCATTGCCGGCACCGTGGTGGAGAAGCTGGTGAATCCCGGGCAGCTCATCCAGGCGGGGAGCACGCCATGCTTCACGATCGCCGACCTCTCCACGGTGTGGGTGATGGCGAACGTCTTCGAGTCCGACATGGCGGCAGTCGCCGCCGGCGAGTCGGCCACGATCACCACCGGCGCGATGTCCACACCCATCACGGGCCAGGTAACGTACGTCAGCGCGCTCGTCGATCCGGCGTCGAAGGCGGCGGCGGTACGCATCCTCGCTCCCAACCCGGGCGGCGTCCTGAAGCGTGACATGCTGGTCAACGTGGCCATCCGGGCGGCGGAAGGTCGCAACGGGCTGCTCATCCCCGTGTCCGCGGTGATGCGCGACGACCAGAATCTCCCGTTCGTCTTCGTCGCCCGCCCGAACAACCATTACGGCCGGCGGCAGGTCACGCTCGGGTCGCGCACCGGTGACCAGTACGAGGTGACGGCGGGCCTCTCTGCCGGAGAGCGGATCGTCGTGGACGGCGCGCTGTTCCTGCAGTTCGCGGGTTCGCAGTGATGGAGCCGCGCGAAGACGCGCCGCCCGAGGCGCTCGAGATGCACATGGCGGACACGGCGCACGAGTTCGAGGTGCACGCCGCGCCCTCGCTCGTGCACCGCATCGTGCGCGCCTCGCTGCGGCAGCCCCTGATCGTGCTGCTGCTCACGGCCGCGCTCATCGTCACGGGGATCTGGTCGCTGCAGCGCCTGCCCGTGGACGCCTATCCGGACATCTCTCCACCCATGGTGGAGGTGGTCACCCAGTGGCCCGGCCACGCCGCGGAGGAGGTGGAGCGACTCATCACCGTGCCGGTGGAGAACGCGATGAGCGGGCTGCCGAACCTGAAAGTCACGCGCTCGATGTCGCTGTACGGACTCTCCGACGTGCGGCTCACCTTCGTGGACGGCACCGACAACTACTTCGCCCGGCAGCAGGCATTCCAGCGCATTCCCGACATCGAGGTTCCGGACGGGGTCACTCCGGGCATCAGCGCGCTCACCTCGCCGTCGGGGCTCGTGTACCGGTACGTGCTCGAGAGTCCCGATCGCTCGGCGATGGAGCTCAAGATCCTGCAGGACTGGGTGCTCGACAAGCAGTATCGCTCCGTCCCCGGCGTTGCCGACCTGTCGTCGCTCGGCGGCGAGACCATGCAGTACCAGGTGCTCGTGGATCCGACGAAGCTCGCCGGCGCCGGCCTGTCAGTCGGCGACCTCGCCAGCGCCCTGGATGCGAACAACGGCAACGCCGGCGGAGGCTTCTACGCGGAGGGCGGGCAGTTCTACTACGTGCGCGGGCTCGGACGCGTGAGCACGCTGGAGGACATCGGCAACATCGTGCTCAAGGTGGAGAACGGCACGCCGGTGCTGGTGAAGGACGTGGCCGACGTGGCGATCGGCCATGCGCCGCGGCTCGGCCAGTTCGGGTTCATGACACAGGACGACGCGGTGGAAGGCATCGTCCTCATGCGCACCGGCGAGCAGGCGCAGACAGTGCTGAAGGGAGTGGAGGCAAAGACGGCGGAGCTGAACAACGGCATCCTCCCGCCCGACGTGAAGGTGCGCCCCTTCTACGACCGGAGCGACCTCGTGGCGCTGACCACCCGCACCGTGCGCGACAACCTCCTGCACGGCATCCTGCTCGTCGTCGTCGTCCTCATCTTCTTCCTGTACGACGTGCGGTCGGGGCTCATCGTTGCCACGGCGATCCCGCTCTCGCTGCTGTTCGCCTTCATCTGGCTCGACCTCCGCGACATCCCGGCCAACCTGCTCTCCATCGGCGCGATCGACTTCGGAATCCTCGTGGACGGCGCGGTGGTGATGGTGGAGAACATCTACCGCCAGCTCGGCGAGCGCGGAGATGAGCCGCGCAGCGTGCGCAGCATCATCACTGCCGCGGCGGCGGAAGTGGACCGCCCCATCGTGTACGCCGTGGGCGTCATCGTCGCGAGCTTCCTGCCCATCTATGTACTTACCGGACCGTCGGGACGACTGTTCGAGCCGATGGCCGACACGACGATCTTCGCCCTCGTCGGCTCCCTGCTCGTGACGCTGACCGTCATCCCCGTGCTCTGCGCCGTGTTCCTGCGGCGCGGCGTGCGTGAGCGGAAGAACGTCGCCTTCCGCTGGGTGCTCGACCGGTACGAGCGCGGCCTCGCGTGGAGCATGGCGCGGCCGCGCCTGGTGATCGGCGCGTCGTGCGCGTCATTCGTCCTCGCGATGGCGATCTTCGCCGGCGTCGGCGCCGAGTTCATGCCCAAGCTGGACGAGGGCGCGATCTGGGTGCGCGCCACGATGCCGTATACCATCTCGTTCGACGAATCGTCGAAGATCGTGCCGCAGATCCGCGCCGTGATCCGCTCCTTCCCCGAGGTCACCGTCGTGACGTCGGAGCATGGACGGCCGGACGACGGGACGAACCCCACCGGCTTCTTCAACGCCGAGTTCTACGTGGGGCTCAAGCCCTACGATGAGTGGAAGGGGCCGTACCACACGAAGCCGCAGCTCATTGCGGCGATGAATGAGAAGCTGTCGGCCTTTCCGGGTATCAACTTCAACTACACCCAGCCGGCGGAAGACGCAGTGGACGAGGCCGAGACCGGCCTCAAGAGCTCGCTCGACGTGAAGCTGTTCGGCGGAGACCTGCAGGTGCTCGAGGAGCGCGGCAAGGCGATCACGCGCGTGTTGAACGGCGTGCGCGGCATCACCCACGTGACGCTGGTTCAGGAGCTGGGACAGCCGAGCCTCACCATCGAGGCCGATCGCGCGAAGCTGGCGCGCTACGGGGTGAGCGTGGCCGACGTGAACGGGCTCATCGAAGCGGCGGTAGGCGGTGCGGCGGCGACGCAGGTGGTGCAGGGGGAGCGTACCTTCGACCTCGTGGTCCGCCTGCAGCCCCAGTACCGCGAGACACCGCAGCAGATCGGCAACATCCTCGTTCCCACGCCCTCGGGGGCCCAGGTGCCGCTGCGCGAGCTGGCGACGATCGCTGTCGGCACGGGCGCGTCGTTCATCTACCGGCAGAACAACGCCCGCTACATCGGCATCCAGTATTCGGTGGAGGGCCGTGACCTCGCCGGTGCGGTGCAGGATGCGCAGCGGCAGGTCGCGGAGCAGGTGAAGCTGCCGTCGGGGTATCACACGGTGTGGGGAGGCGAGTACGAGGAGTACACGGCTTCCCGCAACCAGCTCCGCCTCGTGATCCCGGTGACGCTGGCGCTCATCTTCCTTCTCCTCTTCGCCCTCTACCAGAACTTCAAGTTCCCGGCGATCACGGTGGCCGGAGTGATCCTCTCGGCGCCGCTGGGCGGGGTGCTGGCGCTGTGGCTCTCCGGAACGCCCTTCTCCGTCTCCTCCGGCATCGGCTTTCTCGCGCTGTTCGGGGTATCCGTACAGACGGCGGTGGTGTTCATCTCGTATGCGAACGAGCTCCGGCAACAGGGGCGTTCCATCGTGGACGCGACGCGCGAGGCGTCGCTGCTGCGGTTGCGGCCGATCCTCATGACGGGGCTCGTTGCCGCTCTCGGCCTGCTCCCCGCGGCACTCTCCACGGGTGTGGGCTCGGACTCGCAGCGGCCCTTTGCCATCGTGATCGTGGGCGGACTGTTCTCGCGGCTGCTGATCAGCATCTTTCTGATGCCGGTACTGTACGCTGCGGTGGCGCGCGAGGGGGATCAGCTCGAAGTCTGACTTCAGGAGGAAGGCCATGGACACGTCACTCGTCACCACCGCGCTGGAGCTCCCGGGCTACAGGATCGTACGCAACCTCGGCGTGGTGCGCGGCATCACGGTGCGCTCGCGCTCGATCGTCGGAAACGTCGGCGCCGCACTGCAGACCATCGTGGGTGGCAACATCACGATCCTCACCGAGCTGTGCGAGAAGTCGAGGGCCGAGGCCTTCGAGATCCTGCTGTCGCACGCCCGCGCCGTGGGCGCCAATGCCATCATCGCCGTGCGCTACGACGCCACGGAGATCATGAAGGGCGTCACCGAAGTGCTCTGCTACGGCACGGCAGTCGTCGTGGAGCGGGAGGCCTAGCGGTGCGCCGCTCCGCCTCGCGCGCGGCCGGCGTGTCGCTCGCCCTCGGCCTCCTTTTCGCCGCGGCTGCGGGAGCCCAGCCTGCACGGCGTGCCGCGGCCGCCATCCCCGCATCGGCGCGCCAGCTCGTGCTCGTCGTCACGCCGTCGTGGGATACGACCTCGGGGACGCTGCGCCGATTCGAGCGGTCCAGCGTCCGCGCGCCGTGGCGGCGTGTCGGGCCGGTGGTGCCGGTCGTCGTCGGCGCTTCGGGGCTGGCGTGGGGCGCCGATTCACTCGGCGCCGCCGCCGATCCGCACAAGCGTGAGGGCGACGGCCGGTCACCGGCCGGCATCTTCCCGCTCGACGGCACCTTCGGCTTTGCGCCATCATCGGCGATGTCCCGGCTGCGGATGCCGTACGTGCCGCTCGTCACGGGCACCGAGTGCGTCGACGACACTGCGTCCGTCCACTACAACACGGTCGTCGATCGCGACCGGGTGCCGAAGGTGGACTGGAGCAGCTCGGAACACATGCGGCGCATCGCGCAGTACCAGGTCGGCGTCCTGGTGGGCTACAACACACGACCCGTCAACCGCGGCCATGGCTCCTGCATCTTCCTGCACATCTGGAATGGTCCCGGCTCGAGCACGGCGGGGTGTACGGCCTTCCCGCGAGCCGACGTGGAGAGGCTCGCCGCCTGGCTCGACTCGGCGAAGCACCCGGTGCTCGTGCAGCTCCCGGCCGACGAGTACGCGCGCCTGAAGCGACGCTGGGCGCTGCCGTGAGTGGCGTGCGAGGCGCGCGGCCGTTGCTTCGCCGCGCGCCTCGTCCCGCACTCACATGCTGAACTCCGTCGCGAACGTCACGGCGAAGTTGAAGGTCTTCTGCTTGGTGCGACTCTCCATCGCATCGGCCACCCGCTCGAGGCGCTTCGGGATACCGAGGATCTTCTCCTGCGCCTTCTTCCCCATCTCGTTGAGCCCTTCGAGCGTCTCGACCGCCCAGAAGCGGATCTGTTCCTCGACGATGGACAGGTAGTCGCGCGGACCGTAGATCCCCGCCCGCCGGATGACCTCGGCCATGTCGCGGAAGTGCGGCATGTTCACCCCCGGCATGTCGATGGACGGCATGATCTCCGCCGCCGACTGCAGCGCGTTGTTCGGGTCGCG